>JBBRIK010000883.1:0-3545 GCA_038221045.1 Gemmatales bacterium | reverse complement strand
GGCTGGAGGGGCCGTCATCGCCGAGGGGTCAGGCCCTTTGGCCAGGTAGCGCGGTGGATCGGCCTGGAACTTGTGCAGGCAGTGAACGGAGCAGAAGTAGTAGCGATGGGACTCGAAATCGAAGAAGCCCGCGGCATGGGCGGGCTGGACGGTCATCCCGCAAACAGGATCGATCGCGGCGTCCTGCCGTCCGGAGACAAGGGACAGGCTCATGGCTGCTTCGGCTGCGGCGCCGGCTCTCCACCGATCAGGCGGAAGAACTCCTCGAAGAGGTAGCCGCTGTCATGCGGCCCCGCCGACGCCTCGGGATGATACTGCACGCTGAACACCGGCCACTCGCGATGACGCAGCCCTTCGAGCGTGCCATCGTTTAGATTGACGTGCGTCGCCTCGGTGTTGGCCGGCAGCGTCTCGCTGCGCACCGCGAAGCCGTGATTCTGGGTGGTGATCTCGACGCGCCCCGTCCGCTTATTCAGGACGGGCTGATTCGCGCCGCGATGGCCGAACTTCAACTTGAACGTCTCCGCGCGCAGGGCGAGGCCGATCAGTTGATGCCCCAAACAGATCCCGAATATCGGTTTCTTGCCCACCAGTCCGCGAATCGTGTCGATGGCGTAAGTCAACGGCTCCGGATCGCCCGGCCCATTCGACAGGAAGACGCCGTCAGGATTGAGGCTCAGCACGTCGTCGGCCGTCGCGGTCCCCGGCAGCACCGTGACGCGACAGCCGACCTGCACCAGACAGCGCAGGATGTTCCACTTCATGCCGTAGTCGAGGGCGACGACGTGCTTCGAGGCCGTGCGCGCCGTCAAGTAGGTGACCAGTGGCGAGGTAAAGCCCTTGTCCCAGGAGAAGGAGGACGCTGGCACGACTTCGCGGACGAGATCGCGGCCGACGATGCCGGGACTGGTGCGCGCCTTGTGGACCAGCGAGGCGTCGTCGAGATCGCGCGTCGAGAGGACGGCGTTCATCGCGCCGCGCACGCGCAGCCGGCGAACGAGGACGCGCGTGTCGATGCCTTGCAGGCCAATGACGCCGTTTTCGCGCAGATAGACGTCGAGCGTTTTCTGCGAGCGGAAGTTGCTCGGCGTCCGGGCCGCTTCGCGGACGACGAAGCCCTCGACGTGCGGCTTGCTGGATTCGCCGTCCTCGGAGGTGATGCCGTAGTTGCCGATCAGCGGATAGGTCATGGCCACGATCTGTCCCGTATAGGACGGATCGGTGAGGACTTCCTGATAGCCGGTCATGCTGGTGTTGAAGACGGCCTCGCCGAACGTCTCGCCTTCGGCGCCGAATCCGCGCCCGGTGAAGACGGTGCCATCCTCCAGAGCCAACTTCGCCACGACCTCCGTCATCGCACTCCTCCAGGGCAGGAATTCGAGGGGCGATTTCATGTTACTCGAAATCAGGTTCCGGGAAAGGCGAACCCTTCTTGCCGCTTGCGGCGTAGCAGTCTTCTGTCAAGCCGCAAGCGACAAGAACAGGGTAACTTCATGCCCGCGTTCAGCTTCATTCTCTTTCCTCTCCTTTTGTCCTGTGCCGGCCCGAAATTATAGCCGGGGCAGAAGGGTGGAAGGGGCTTTCTTCACCGGCACGAGACTCCGGAACAAGAGCGGTCAATTCCCGGATCTCGACTTCGCCTGCCGCGGTGTCAGAATCGATATGGATGCAATCGATCGTATCATCGACGAGAAACTCCACCGTCTGTTCGTCCTTGCTCGGAATTATCTGCAGCGTCTGGTTCCGTTCGACCGCGCTGAAAGCATTGCGCCCGTGGAGCATCCAGCAGGCTTTCAATTCGGCAGTCGGGCAAACGACCCGCACGCGCACCGTCTGAACCAACCACGGCCTGTCGAGCGAAAAATCACGATGGGGATCCCACCCCTGGGCGAGGCTGATCCGATCCGAATCCGCCTTGAAGGGCGGGATCGCGATCGAGATGCTCCGCAAGTTTGATGCGTTGCGCAGGGAGACAAATGGCTCCCAGTGGCGGTCGTGCAGAGCATGGAGGTAGTGAGAAACCAGGGGATGATTCCCGGTCGAATAGAGTCTTCCCGCGTATTTTTGAGCCAGAGCTTCGGCCGTGGGACCGTGCCGCAGGTCGCGCAGGAACGACTTGCCCCACTGCCTGACTACTTCTCCCTCTCGAAATCCCCGTTGGAACTGAGTGGGGAGGCCAAGACAGACGAGGCCCAGGAGGCCCCACTGCGCCCCTGTGGCCAATTGCCTGGGGGCAAAGGCCAGCCAGCCCAGGAAAACGGTGAGCAGTACGGGGACCAGGATGGCGGCGTAGCGGGAACTGTATCCGGCCGTTTCGCCGAGTCCCGCACGTCCCCAGCCCATCGCCAGTGCGACTACTAT
Organism: Gemmatales bacterium; assembly: GCA_038221045.1. Lineage (GTDB taxonomy): Bacteria > Planctomycetota > Planctomycetia > Gemmatales > Gemmataceae > JBBRIK01. The sequence goes on along the minus strand of JBBRIK010000883.1, from coordinate 1,184 downwards.
CAGGGCGCTCAGAATCAGCGCCAGTCCCACGGCTCGCAGGCGTTCCTCGGGCTTCCGCAGGAACGTGTAAACGAGCAACCCTCCCGTCAACAGCACGACCACCGGTACGGGGACAACCTTCAGCATCCCCTCATTCCCGAGAAGCCATTGACTCGGGGCAAGGCTGGTACTGAGCGCAGTCGCCGCAACCGAGAAGACCCTCCCAAGGTTCGCGTGGTGCTGGTGATGTCCCAGGGCGTGGAAGCTAACGAAGTAGAGGCAGACCAGTCCGAAGGACAGACCCGCCAGGGCAAAAGCCAGCATGATCGGTGTTCGTTCAGCGTTGGGTTCGCGCCATTGTAGCCATCCCACCAGGCACAACCAGACCGCTGCTGCCAGGACGACCGGTAGCCCGTTCGCTCCACAGAGAGGGAGGGCAAGCAACAGCAGACTCAGAAAAACAAGGCGTCTCGGAGATAACTTCTGTCCGGTAAGGAGAACAACGGAGAGGACGCCGCAAGTGAGGGCGGACGCCAGTACATGATTGAGCGTCAGACGGGCTGCAAAAGATTCCACATGTCCGGGGTGAAGCAAGGCGAGAGGAAAGAGGATGTCGGAAAGACTTGTCCAGCCGCGCAAGTGACGAGCCAGGCGAATCATGCCCCAGGCCACGAAGCCAAATATCGCCACGTTGAGATAATTCTCGGCCTGAAAACAGCCTCCCGTGACCGCAACAAGAGGCAAGACCATCAGTTTCACCAGGGGCAGGCGATGTTCGTTGACCTGGCTCCAGAGAAACTCGGGCGTGAGTCTCTGTTCTCCGGTCAAATAGGGAACCGTGGACGTCCAGTCGTCGTGACAGGGGATGCGGACGGCAAAACGAGTTGAGAAGTATAAGGCGAGGAAGAGCATCGTCGCCCAGACGGTCCACACTACCAGGACGGCGTGCCGTCCCGAACCGACATGGCCGTCAAGAATCGGTTCCTGCACTGGGTTCCTTTCGTTTCTTCTCTGGCTTTCCAGCACGATCGCCTGTCGCCTCTCCTATAGGCGTGGGTGAGGCTTTCGATCAAGATGGGATTTATTCCTTCAACCTGGCGCTTCCCTTGTTTGCCTGGGCGCGGTAACTTGAAGTTAATTCGACGCGCCGGCAAGTTTCCTCATGAAACTGTACCGGTTTTGCCGAAGTTCAGGATTACAGGGGT
>JBBRIK010000882.1:0-3546 GCA_038221045.1 Gemmatales bacterium | reverse complement strand
GATGGCCTGTTCGCCCGACAGCGAGAACTCGTTTCCCTGCACGCGCGCCAGGCCGAAATCGCTCAGACGCGGCACACGGTCGTGAGGAGAACCGGGGTCATGACTGACCCCGCTCGCCTGGGTGAGCAGGATGTTGTGCGGCTTGACGTCGCGGTGGATGATGCCATGCTCGTGCGCGTACTGCACGCCCTCGGCCACCTGCTTGACCAGGCGGGCGGCTTCGCGCGGCGGCAGCGGATTCTTGCGGATCAGGTCTTGCAGCGAACCGCCGGTCATCAGCGGCATGGTGAAGTAGTGCCGGCCCTCGACCTCGCCGAAATCGTGGATGGGCAGCACATGCGGATGGTCCAGCTTCATGACCGTCTTGACTTCATGAAGGAACAGGGTCACGTTGCCGGCCGTGATGACCTTCAAGGCGACGACATGGTTCACCCGCGTATCGCGGGCCTCGTAGACGATGCCCATGCCGCCCTTGGCAAGCTCGCGGATCAGTTGATAAGCCCCGAAGTGTCCCGCGCTCTTGCCATCGCCCGCCGCCCCGCGCGATCCCGACAGGCGCGCGGTCGCCGACGCCGAGCCGGAGGGCGCCTCCACCGGCCGGCCGCACGCCGGACACGAGCCGGTCTGCTCGCCAACACCGGGAGGAAAGACGGTGCCGTCGCCCTTCGGCAGCACCGGATAGACCGTGGGTATGGGCTGATTGTCGTTCGTGCCGGGTAGAACGGTGCGATCGTCGGACTCGGTGGACATGGGCGTCCCCTGGACAGGAGCAAAGGGTGATGCGATCCCCTCAAACTATCCGCGTCCTGTTCTCCTCGCCAGAAGAATCGGGTGCGAAGGCGTTGTTGGGGATGCGGTGTTTTCTCGTAGGGTAAGCGTCCTCGCTTGCCCCTGGCCAGAGGGCAAGCGAGAACGCTTACCCTACGGGGCCGACAAAAGTGTCAAGACCCTTCTCCGATCACCGACGTTGAAAAAGGCGTTGAGAACGATAACTAACGAGCGAGACAGGGCGGCATTTTCCGGGTAGAATGCCGAAATACGGCAAACATGAGAACGAACCATGTCACCGAATGAGATTCGCGACCTTCTGACCGCTACACCCTTTCAGCCGTTCCGCATCATCCTGTCGGACGGATCGCTCACATATGACATCGCCGACCCACTGCACGTCCTCGTCACTAACCGCACGCTGTTTGTCGGCCTCCCCACCAGTCCCGGCGACGAGATTCCGGATCGCACCGTCCGGCTAGACTTGCTGCACGTGACCCAACTCGTCCCTCTCGCCACCGCCCCAAAGCCAGGAGGAAACGGCGAGCAACCGCACTGACCATTCCTCCGCGTCAGGTACTGCCTGTATCCGCCCTGAACCAATAGCTGCTTGCGGCTGGGGAGAGGAGACGATGAGCAACAGCGCAGTGACTACGACAGGATCGGTTGTGCTGGGAGGCGACCAGATGCTGGCCATTGCCCAGGCGGATGCCGCACGAGTATACCGCGACCTGTCCGTATATCGTATCCATCTGATCCTGGAGGATGACGGTTGGCATGTGGATTACGACTTGAAAGACACTCGACTGAAAGGCGGTGGGCCGCATTACATCATCGATGCGCACTCAGGGGCTGTCGTGTCAAAGCGGTATGAGCAATAACCGGGAGTGAATGGTCTGGAAAAGGATTGAAGGCGCGCACCTCGGACGCAAATTCGCAGCAGGGTGTGTGTGGCGCACGCGCAATGCAACGAAAGATTCACTTTCTTCATAATAGTGAACGGATGGATAGATCGTCAAGAGCAAGAGAAGGAAACGGCAAGCAGGACAAATTCGAGAGAGATACCTCTTGTGAAACGCTGCCAGGAAGCGAGATGCGCCGCATGCTGAGAGGACGAGAAGTGTTGCATAGGAGCGGGGGCAGTGGCCATGAGGGTCACGGCAGTTTCCAGCAGCCTCCGCAGAGACGAAACCAGCGGCAACCATAGGCGGGCAAATCTATCGTCTTCACATGGTCGATCTCTTCGTTGGCATCCTCCCCCAGCAGCACGACGAGATGCTCGCCCTCCTTCTCGCTCAGATGCAGCGATGCCCGCGCCGGTTTATCGCTCAGGTTGTGCAGCGCGATAACTGCACCGTCTTTCCACTGGCAACGATGAGCGAGGACGCTCGGCGAGCCGCTCTCCAGGATCTCGAGGGTACCCCAGCCGATCTCGGGACACTCCTTGCGCACGCGGATGAGCCGCTCCATCCAGTTGAAGAAGGAACCCGAGTCGCGCTGCTGCTGGGCGACGTTGACCCGCTTCGGGCCGTATTGTCCACTCACGATTGGCCGGATGAGTTTGTCGGGAGGCGCCGTCGAGAAGCCGGCGTCTTCCTTGTCGGACCACTGCATCGGCGTGCGGACGCTCAGTCGTTCCGCCAGATCCAAGTCGTCGCCCATGCCGATCTCGTCGCCATAACGTAGCACCGGCGTGCCGGGCAGGCTGAACATTAGACTGTAGGCCAGTTCCTGCCGGCGACGGTCGCCGTCGAGCATGGGAGCGAGCCGGCGGCGGATGCCCCGTTTGTAGATGCGCATGTTCTCGTCGGGAGCGAATTCCTCGAAGACCTCCTTGCGTTCGCCGGGCTTGAGCCTGCCAAGGTCCAGTTCGTCGTGGTTGCGAAGGAAGTTGGCCCACTGTCCGGTTTCCGGCAACTGGGGAAGTTTCTCAAGGAGCTTCACCAGAGGCGTGGCGTCCTTGCGCGCCAGGGCCAGGAACATCCGCTGATTGAGGAGGAAGTTGAAGAGCATATGGATCTGCGTGCCGGGGCCGAAATAGTGCAGCACGTCCTCCACCGGCACGTTCGCCTCGGCGAGGATGATCGATCCACTGCGCCGCCACGACAGGAATTGCCGGAACTCGCTGAGATAGGCATAGGCTTCGTCTCCTTTCGCGTCCGAGCGCGTCGATCGGCCCAGCAGGAAGGCGGCGGCGTCGAGCCGGAAGCCCGAGATGCCCAGTTCGAGCCAGAAGCCCATGATCTTGCAGATTTCCTCGCGGACGGCGGGATTGGCGATATTGAGGTCCGGCTGATGATCGTAGAACTGGTGATGGTAGTAAGCGCCGGCCACCTTGTCGTAGTTCCAGACGCTCTTCTGAACGCCTGGGAAGACGACGCCCACCTCCGCGTCCTTCGGCTCAGTCTTCGACCAGAGATAGAAGTCGCGATAGGGCGAATGTTTGTCCTTGCGGGCTGCCTGAAACCAGGGATGTTCGTTGGAAGTGTGATGGACGACAAGGTCCGCGAGGACGCGAATGCCGCGCTCGCTGGCCTGACGGGTGAACTCGACGAAGTCGCCGAGCGTGCCGAGCCGGGGATCGACGCTGTAGTAGTCCGAGACGTCGTAGCCGTCGTCTCGATTGGGCGAGGGATAGAAGGGTTGCAGCCAGATACAGGTGACGCCGAGGCCGGCAATATGGGCCAGCCGGCGACTCAGGCCCTGGAAGTCGCCGATGCCGTCTCCGTTGCCATCCTGGTACGTCTTGACGTCCACCTCGTAGATGACGGCGTCCTT
>JBBRIK010000881.1:0-3553 GCA_038221045.1 Gemmatales bacterium | reverse complement strand
CGGCACGCTTACGCTGTGCCGCTCGCCTCCCTGATCCTGCCACCGGCACCCTTACGCCATGCCGATCGTCACTCCGCAAGCGTCCGCAGCAGAGCGGCAAGGCCGATCTCGGCGACCGAGCGCGGCCGAACCTGCCATAACGTCGGATTCATCAGCTCCAGTGACACCCAGCCGTCATAGCCCACCTTCCGCAACTGCTCCACAATCGAGTCGAGCCTCAGATCACCGTCGCCGGGTAGGATGCGATCCGCGTCCGTCGCCAGCTCGCGCAGCACGCCGGACAGGTCCGACATCTGCACATGAAACAGGTTCGCCGGACTGAGCAGGGCGAAATCCTCGAGCTTGCTCGGCCCCATATAGTAGTGAAAGACGTCGAGACAGACGCCGACGTTCGGCTCGCCACACATCGCCGCCAGGGCCGCCGCCGTCGGCAGACAGGAGCAGAAGTGATCGCCGCCGCGAAACTCCAGCGCCAACCGAACGCCAGCGGTTGCTGCCCACTGAGCCGCCTCGGCCAGCGATACGACAGCCCGCTGAAGCGACGTCGTATCGACCTTCTGGGCGAAGTCCGGCGTCAGGATCAGCGTCGGGATGCCGAAGAAGTGAAGCAGATCGAGCCGGCGGCGAAAATGCTCGAAGTGAACGCGCCGCTGCTCTCCCTGCGACAGCAGCAATCCGCCCTGATACGCGGCCGCGGGGAGAGACATGCCGCGATCGTCGAGCAGCTTTTTCGTGTCGGCGGGCGAGGCCGATTCGAGGTGTTGTTCGAGTTTCGTCAGCCAGACTTCCATCGCCATACAGCCGGCGTCGGCGTAGGCGTTGACGTCGTCCGCGAAGGAAAAGGGCAGAGTCGTCGCCTGGGAAATGCAGGGCTTCATCCTGTCATCATAGCGACTTCGGGCCGGCTCGCCTGAGAGGGAGAAGCATGTCGCGTCTTTCACTTGCCGTTCTGCTGATGCCGGTCCTGCTCGCGCAACCGAAGAAGCCCGAACCGAAAGACGCTCCGCGCGTTCTCGTCGCCTTGCCGCTCGGACTCGCGCCGGCAACTTCGAGCAAGATCACCCTGCGCGGCCAACGTCTCGACACGGTCAGCGAAGTGCGTCTGCCCGGCGCGAAAGGGAGCGTCAAGCTCCTCAAGAAGGGCAAGATCGCGGTGCCGAACATGCAGAAGCCGGAGAAGGTCGGCGACAGTGAAGTGCAGATCGAATTGACCCTTCCGGTCGACGTCGCCGAGGGAACGCTCGCGGTCGAAGTCGTGACGCCCGCGGGGACGGCGAAGCATTCTCTGCTCGTCGCGCGCGGCGTCCTCGCGGAGAAGGAGCCGAACAACGGCTATCGCGAGGCCCAGCCACTGACGCTGCCCGCGCTGGTCGATGGAGCGATCGACGCGCCGCTGGATGTTGACGTGTTTCGCTTCGACGGCAAGGCAGGACAGAAGCTCGTCGCGGAGGTGCTGGCCGACCGGCACGGCTCCGCTCTCGACGGCATCCTGACGCTGATCGACGCCAAGGGTGCCATTCTCACCTCGAACGATGACGCCGTCGGCGCGGATCCGAAGATCGAGTTCACCCTGCCGCGCGACGGGGTCTACTATCTCAGTCTGATCGACGCTCACGACCAGGGCGGGCCGGCGCACGTCTATCGGCTCGTTGTGCGCTGACGCGCGATGACTTCCTGGCGACGATCGTTGTTGCCGTCGTCGCGTCGATGCGGTATCGTCATCCTTACCCGCCTCACTCATTCCACCCAGGAGTATCCACCATGCGTTCAACCCGTCTCATGTGCGTCGCCGCGCTGGGCGTCGCGGCCTGCCTCGTCGTGCAATCGACGACCCTGCTCGCCCAGCTCAAGAGGGAGAAGGGCGTCTGGGCCGATCCCGCCGATTCGACGCTGCCGGCCGACTTCAAGGTGCAGGGCGAATACGCCGGCGAGAGCAAGGACGGCGACAAACTCGGCTGTCAGGTCATCGCGCTCGGCGGCGGGCATTTCCAGGCTGTCGTCTTTCCCGGCGGACTGCCCGGGGGCGGCTGGGACGGCAAGAACAAGGTCCTCATGGACGGCAAGCTCGATGGCGACAAGGCCACCTTCACGCCGGCCACGGGGAAGCGCAAGTACAAAGGCCAGAAGCCGGAGGAGTTCTCCGCGACGTCGAAGTTCCCTCCCGCCGGCCAGAAGGATTACACCGCTACGATCAGCGACGACACCCTCAGCGGCAAGACCGACGACGGCAAGACCTTCGAGTTGAAGAAGACGGTCCGCAAGAGTCCGACGCTGGGCCTGAAGGCGCCCGAAGGCGCGACCGTCCTGTTCGATGGCACCAACACCGACGAGTGGAAGGGCGGACGCCTCGACAAGCAGACGAAGTTCCTCAACACCGACGGCCAGGACATCTCGTCGAAGAAGAAGTTCGACAGCTACTCCGTCCATTGTGAGTTCATGATTCCGTATCGGCCCGACGCGCGCGACCAGGGACGCGGCAACAGTGGCTTCTACATGGTCCACATGTACGAGGTGCAGGTACTCGACTCGTTCGGCCTCGACGGCAAGAACAACGAGTGCGGCGGCATCTACACCAAGTCCGATTGCAAGGTGAATGCCTGCCTGCCGCCCCTGACCTGGCAGACGTATGACATCGACTTCACCAACGCGGTCCGCGAGGACGGCAAGAAGGTGAAGAACGCACGGATCACGGTCAAGCAGAACGGCATCGTGGTCCAGGACAACGTCGAGATCACCGGAGTGACGGGCGGCGCGCGCATGGAGCCGGAAGGCACGCCGGGGCCGTTCATCCTCCAGGGCCACGGCAACCCGTTGCAGTATCGCAACATTTGGGTCGTCGAGAAGAAAGCCTCGTCGAGCAAGAGCGAGTAGCGAATCGAGAACCTCTCCTCGCCGCTTGCGGCTTAGCAGAAGACCGCTACGCCGCACGGGGCGACACGTCATCGGAGTCCTCTCCATGCTCAGCCCCCGACTCGCGGCCATCATCCTCCTCGGTCTCACCACGCCACTCCGGGCCACGAATGAGTTCCAGATCACTCCGGCGACCGCAACCCTCGAAGGCAACTTCGCCCGCGTGCAACTCGTCGTCACGGGCTGCGACGCCAAAGGGGCAATCGGCGAACGCTCCGCCGACCTGACCCATCGAGCGATTTACCAGTCTTCGCGTCCCGAAGTCGTCACCGTCAGCGCCGCCGGCCAACTCCTGGCCGTGAATAACGGACAGGCGACCGTGACGGCCACTCTCGACGGCGTCGCGCGGACTATCCCCATCACGGTCAGCGGAGTCACGGCCAGCCCGTCGATCGGCTTCACCGATCAGGTGTTGCCCATCCTGTCACGCGCGGGCTGCAATGCCGGAGCGTGTCATGCCGCCCAGTACGGACAGGGCGGATTCAAGCTGTCCGTCTTCGCTTCCGAACCGCACAACGATCATCCCTCGATCACCCGCGCCCTGATGGGCCGGCGCATCGCCCCCTCGGAACCGGCCCGCAGTCTGCTGCTGCTCAAGGCGACCGGGCAGGTGTCGCACGGCGGCGGACGCCGGCTCGCCCCC
>JBBRIK010000880.1:0-3556 GCA_038221045.1 Gemmatales bacterium | reverse complement strand
CCCTGGACTCGCCCCTCTGGTCCCTGGACTCGCCCCTCTCGCCCTTGGGGTCGCACTTGGAGACGTCCGGCAGGTTCGCCCGGCCCTGAAGGACCGGGCTATGTGCCGAAGCCCCCTGAAGGGGGCTGGGAGAGAGATCTGACGCCAACATCAGTTCTTCCCATCCGAATGCCCCTGCGGTCCGAAGATGAACTCCTGCTCGCAGTGGCGATACTTGATCATGCGGTGGATGTCGGTCATCACCGGCGAGCGATAGTCATACGGCCTGCGGCTCTCCAGCCTGCCCAGCAGATAGAACTCGATGTCGCCCGGCTCGAAGACGTCGGCGCCCGGCAGCGGCGGACAGTCCTTGCCGTCCAGCGGCCGGACCAACTCCGGCGTGATGAGGATGAGCAGTTCCTGCTCGCCTGCCGAGGTGCGGTCGAAGGCGCCGAGCCGGCCAATGATCGGCAGGTCCCCGAAACCCGGGATGCGGGTGGCGTCCGCGCCGAAATTGTTCTGAATCAACCCCGCGACGGCGAGCGTCTGGCCTTCGCGCAGTTCGACGACGGACTGGAAGTTTCGCGTATTGAGGCCCGAAACGCTCGCTCCATTGATCGACGTCGCGGAGGCCAGGTCGCGCGTACTGACCTCGGCCGAGACTTGCAAGCGAATGCGATCCTTGTCGGTGATAAGCGGCGTGAAGGATAGTTGCACGCCGAACGGCACGAACGACACGCCTTGCAGACCCGCCGACGTGAAGCCCGTCACGACCGGCACGGGGAACTGTCCGCCCGCATGGAAGGAGGCCGTCTGTCCATGCAGGGCAACGAGCGTCGGCTCGGCCAGAGAGCGTGCGAAGTTGAGCGTCCGCAAGGCATTGATGAAAGCGGTGATCTTGCCGTGATCGAGGATGGCGACAAGGTTAGCGAGCGAGTTCATCGCCCCCGCTGCGCCAGCCGCGCCAGACCCCAGGTTGCCCGTCATCTGGGAGAAGACGAGGCCGCTGTTGTTGTTGATGTTGAAGTTGACTCCGATGCTGCGAACCGCGGAGCGGTTCACCTCGGCGACCGTCACCTTCAACATCACCTGCTGCTCGCCCGGCACCTTGAGCAGGTTGATGATGTTCGCGCCGCCAGCTACGAGGAAGTTATCGAGTCCTTGCTCGGGGAGTCCCTCGGGGCCAAGGTTCGCCGCGTTGAGGTTCAACTCGATACGATCGACGGGGATCCGCGCCGCCTGGCCGGGAGAACTGGCCCGCAGGATGCGCAGGATATGCGTTCCCTCGGCAACGTCGTGAGCCTGGCCGCTGACGACCAGTTTGTCGCCGACGAGCGCCAGGTGAATGACGCTGTTGGGGAAGGAGCGGTTGACCTCACGCTCCAGCGCCTCGTAAACGAGTTCGAGCCGGCGTTTCAACTCGGTGTCGGGCAGAACGCGGACGAGATAGCTGAGGATCGTGTCTTTCTGAGGGTTGCCTGGATCGGCGAACCACAGATTGAGGACCGTCGTGCCGACCTGCTTGCCCGTCAGCGACAATTCTCGCGGCGTGATCTGCAGATCGGCGACCAGCTTCTCGTCGCCGATCTGCAAGCGCTTCGGCACCTGCTTGAAGACGAGAACGGTGGGCCGATTGAGGACGAGGTCGAGCGTGTTTTTCGGATCGATGCGGCCCTCGACGAACTGGGCATACTCCCGGAGCGTCTCCTTTGACGGCTGCGGCGTGGTCCCGACGGCAGCGGTCTCGCCGGGAAGCAGCGGCAAGCGCCTTCCCGGTCCCAGGGGATCGGTCAAAGGGACCTCTCGCGGTGGAGCCTGAGGGCGGGGCTGTGGCGCCTGTTCGGGCTGGGCGGCGCTCAGCGACAGCACCCTGGCCAGCATCAGTACGAGAGCAATCCGGCATGCGAGCGGTTTCATGAGATGCCGGCTCCTGTTCGTTCCGGGGAGGAGGACTTCAAGGGTTGTATCGGCAATTCCGGCCTCGCTGTTTCACAGGAAACACGAAGTATTACCGCTATTTGGCGTTGGTTTGGAGAGTCTGGTGAAGGTGTGCGCGGAGTGAGGGCTGCACGAACTGGAGGGAGCAAGAGTCTGCGCGATTTGGATGCCGATTCCCGTGCCAGTCGATCCGATAGGAACGATTGAATAAGCAGCACTCAGACCGACGGGAGGCGCCGCGTGTCGCGTGAAGTGAACGTGCTGGCCCTGATCAAGGACGACGAGCATTATGTGTTCGTCTACGATGAAGAGAGCCTGGCCTCGCTGCTCAAGCATTTTCGCGAACAGGCGTCGGACGAAGAAGTGACTCTGACGTGGTTCGACGCGGCCGTGCTGACCGAAAAGGCCTGGGAGCAGGTACAGGCGAATCAGCGTATCCCCGATTGAAGACACACCGGGCGGCATCGAGTAAAAGCAGGCATGGAAGAAGCACTCGCCGAGTTTCTGCGACATCTCGCGCTGGAGAAGAACTCCTCCGCGAATACGGTCAAGTCCTATCGCGAGGACTTGATGCAGGCCCTGGAGTTTTTCGGCCAACGTCTCGGCGGCCAGACGGGCGACCCGAAGCGCCTGACGACACGGCTGCTGAGGGCGTGGCTCAGTTGGCTGCACGAACAGGGTTACGCGCGCAGCACCATCGCACGGCGACTCGCCGCTGTGCGGACGTGGTGTCGCTTCATGTGCCGTCAGGCCCTGATCGCGACCAACCCGGCCATGGGACTGCGCGGGCCGCGGCTCGACAAGAAGTTGCCGCACTTTCTCACCCGCGACGATCTTCTTCGCCTGCTCGAAGCGCCGCCGGCCGAACTGCCGCTCGGACTGCGCGACCGGGCGCTGCTCGAAGTGCTCTACTCGGCCGGGCTGCGCGTGAGCGAATTGACTGGCCTCGATCTCGGCGACGTCGATCTGGACGCTGGCCTGGCGACGGTTCGCGGCAAGGGACGCAAGGAGCGTCTGGCGCTGCTCGGTCCCCAGGCCATCGACGCTCTGCGGGCCTGGCTGCCGGGCCGGCAAGGATTGCTGAAGGCGCGCGCTCGCGACGCTCTCTTCCTGAACAAGAACGGCACGCGGCTGACGAGCCGCAGCGTCGGCCGGCTGCTCGAGAAGTACCTGGCCCAGGCCGGCCTCGATCCGCGCACGAGTCCACACACCATCCGCCACAGTTTCGCGACGCACCTCCTGGACGCCGGCGCGGACATTCGCAGCGTGCAGGAACTGCTCGGCCATCGCAACCTGAGTACGACGCAGATCTACACCCATGTGACGACGCAGCGGCTTCGCGAAAGTTATCACAAGGCCCATCCACGGGCCTGAACCGAAGAGAATGATGAATGATGAATGATGAATGATGAATACAGGACAAAAGCGAATCGATCCGGCCTGTTGCCTTGTATTCATCATTCATCATTCATCATTCATCATTGCCTGGAGACACTCATGACATTCCGCCGCCCCCTTGTCTGGCTGGCGTTGTTGCTCGCGGCATCCTCGACGCCTGGGCAGGAAGTGGTGGCCTGGCGCAAGGATTATGCCACGGCCCTGAAAGAAGCCAAGGAGAAGGGCCGGCCCCTGTTCCTGT
>JBBRIK010000879.1:0-3565 GCA_038221045.1 Gemmatales bacterium | reverse complement strand
TTGTGATGTGAAACGACGTGATACTTGTAGACGGTCCCCGGCGCAACGTCGGGAAGCACATTCTGCCATATTCCGGACTGGCCGAGGGCATAAAGCGGATGCCGGCCCTTCTCCCAGTTATTGAAGTCGCCGATGACCGAGACCTCGCGGGCATTGGGTGCCCAGACGGCGAATGAGGTGCCGGCGTTCTCTCCATCTTCGATTACGGAATGCGCTCCCAGCTTGTCATAAAGCTGGAAGTGGCTACCCTCGTTGAAAAGGTAGAGGTCGTGGTCGGTAAGCATCGTGTCCTCGGGGATCGGGCATCGGGGGTCGGGCATCGAGGGTCGGGAGGCAACCTCAACTTCTGAGTCTTTCCGAATCCCGATCCCCGATCCCCGATCCCCGATCAGACGGTCGTTTCCAGCAGTTCCAGCAATCCCAGCAAGGGGATCTTCACCCAGTCGGGGCGATGATTCAGTTCGTAGCCCAACTCGTAGATCGCCTTTTCCATGAGGAAGGTGTTGAGCAACACCTTCAGTTCCTCCTGCGAGCGCGGCAAGAACGAGGCTCCCGCAGCGGTCTCGCAGTACGCACGCAGGAACGTGGCCGATACCCAGGTGTGCCAGAACTTCGCCCACGGCTCCAGCGTGGCGACGTCCTCGGGACGGATCACGCCCGGCGATAGGCCACCCCGGCCGCCGTGGCCGTGCAGGGCGCTGTGGGCCGCGTAGTGGAACGAACGTAACATGCCGGCCACGTCGCGCAGCGGCGAGCGCTTCAGCCGGCGCTCGTTGATCGACCGCGACGGCTCGCCCTCGAAGTCGATGATAAGGAAGTCCTTACCGGTAAACAGCACCTGACCGAGATGATAGTCGCCATGTATGCGCGTCCGCGTGGCGACGATCTTCGTCTCCCGGATGGCATTGACGCGCTCAAGGACGCGATCCTCGACCTCAAGCAGACGACGAGCCAACTTGCGGTCGTTGCGCGGGATGTTGTTCTGGTTCTGGCGCAACTGCTGAAAGATCTGATTCGTCAGCGTCCGCAACGACTGGTAGAGCGCGCGCTGATACAGAGCATCGATGGGCTGAGGGCGGAAGGCGGGGTCGTCGGTGGAACTGGCCAGCGCGAGGTGCATCTCGGCGGTGCGCCGGGCCAGAAGTCGCGCCGTCTCCAGATAGGTGTCGATCATCTCCTGAGCGCGAGCCGAGGTTTCGACGATGGATAGCTCGAAGGCAGTACCTGGGTCAACGGGTTCCTGGGTGTTCTGGTCGCCGCGCATGGCCAGGGCACGCTCGAAGTAGCTCGACAACAGATCGAGCGTGTACTGCCAGGCGTCGCCCTGGTTGGCGACGAAGCCTTGCAGCAGGGCGAGCGTCATGGGCTCGGATTTGCGCTTGCGGCGGAACTCGATGGCCCCGACGACAGGAGCCGTGTGCGTGAAACGGGCCACATCCGTCAGTTGACGGCCGACCTCCTGATCGGGATTCACTCCCTCCTCGACGCGGCGAAACACCTTCATGATGAGTTGATTGCCGAACAGGATCGAACTGTTGCTCTGTTCGGCCTTGCCCACCGAGACGGTCAGGGGAGTGTTCTCGTCGCCGCGAATGTCCGCGAACTGGGCGAAGGAGGAGGCATGTAGAGAGGCTCCGTGATCGGTGGTGATGACGCGATTGCGGCTGATCGCGCGCAGCATCGCCAGGCAAAATGCCGGCAGGACAAGAGCGTCGTGCAGGACGCCCTCGCCCTGGGGGCCGCGGATGCGCGCGACGACGGTGTGCGGGAACTCCTTCTGCAGATGGGTCGCCTGCTCGCCCACGGTGAAGGACAGTGGCAACACATAAGTGTCCTCCTGTCCCTCAAGGAAAGAGGCGGCGATGAGGGTCAGGTAAGCGCGCTGGCCATCGTAGTCGAGCGGCACGACTTCGCGAAAGGCGACGGACTTGAGCGTGCGGGCCTTGCCGCCGAACCAGCGCCGCTGCTTCAAATAGGCCGGCAACACGGCTTCGAGGGCCGCGTCGCCGGGCGACTCGAGCAGCTCGCTCCAGTTGTGTTGCACATCAAGGAGCGGCAGCAATTCCTCGGGGGTGGAAGTCTCCATGGGTCGCGAGGGCACCTCCGTCGCCGGGGTCAGGGCGAACCAGTAAAAGCTGTGTGGCCCGAGGGTCAGCAGATAGGGCGACTGCCCGACCGGCGGAAAGGGAATGCGCCCAAACATCTCGACCGGCACGACGCCCTCGAACTCGGCCAGGTTCAATTGGACGTACTGCACGAACCGCGACAGGTTCGCGACGATGAGAATGCAATCGCCCTCGAAGCGCCTCAGAAACGCCAGGATCTTGTGATTGTCGGGCCGAAGGAATTCGAGGCTGCCCCGGCCGAACGCCTTGTGCTGTTTTCGCAGCGTGATGAGACGTTTCATCCACCACAGCAGCGAACTGGGATTGTTCTGCTGCCCCTCGACGTTAATCGACTCGTAGTGATATTCAGGGTCGATGATGACGGGCAGATAGAGCTTCTGCGGATTGGCCCGCGAGAAGCCGGCGTTGCGGTCGGGGCTCCACTGCATCGGCGTCCGCACGCCATTGCGGTCGCCGAGGTAGATGTTGTCGCCCATGCCGAGTTCGTCGCCGTAATAGACGATGGGCGTCCCCGGCAGCGAGAATAGCAATCCATTCATCAGTTCGATACGGCGGCGATTGTTGCCCAGGAGCGGAGCGAGCCGGCGGCGGATGCCGAGGTTGATGCGGGCGCGCGGATCGAGGGCGTAGGCGCGATACATATAATCGCGCTCCTCGTCGGTGACCATTTCGAGCGTCAGTTCGTCGTGGTTGCGGAGGAACAATCCCCACTGGCAGCCTTCGGGAATGGCCGGCGTCTGGGCCATGATGTCGATGATCGGAAAGGCGTCCTCCATGTGAATCGACATGAAGAGCCGGGGCATCAGTGGGAAGTGAAAGTTCATCTGGCATTCGTCGCCCTTGCCGAAGTAGGCGACGGCGTCCTCGGGCCACTGGTTGGCCTCGGCCAGGAACATGCGATGCGGATACTTCTTATCGACGTGGGCGCGCAAGGCCTTGAGGAACTCGTGGGTCTCGGGCAGGTTCTCGCAGGTGGTCCCCTCGCGCTCGTAGAGATAAGGCACGGCGTCAAGGCGCATGCCATCAACGCCCATGTCGAGCCAGAAATCGACGACGGGGAAAATGGCCTTCCAGACGTCGGGATTGTCGTAGTTCAGGTCGGGCTGATGGCGATAGAAACGATGCCAGTAATAAGCGTCGGCGTCGTCGTCCCAGGTCCAGTTCGAGTGCTCGAAGTCCTGAAAGATGATGCGGACGCCCTTGTACTTCTCGGCCGTGTCGCTCCAGACGTAGAAGTTACGCTCGCTCGATCCCGGTTTCGCCCGGCGCGCGCGCTTGAACCATTCGTGCTGGTCCGAGGTGTGGTTGATGACCAATTCGGTAATGACCCTGATGCCGCGTTTGTGGGCGGCGTCGAGGCACTCTTTGACGTCATCGAGGGTGCCGTAGTCGGAATGAATACCGCGATAGTCGGCGATGTCGTAACCATCGTCCTTGAG
>JBBRIK010000878.1:0-3566 GCA_038221045.1 Gemmatales bacterium | reverse complement strand
CCGGGTTCGAGGGAGTGTTTGCCCGCTTGACTGTTCGCGCTCTCCCGGCGCGCGAAACGACGAGCGGAATAAAGGTCATCCGCCCAGCCCCGGCAGCGCGCCGGTGCTATCGCCCAGCGACGTCACCTTGATGCTCATCCGATCCAGTAGCGACACCCACAGATTGTTCAGCGGCGTCTCGTTTTTGTAGCGGACGTGCCGTCCCGTCTTGATCGTGCCGCAGCCCCGTCCCGCGAGCAGCAGCGGCAGATCATCGTGGTTGTGAGCGTTGCCGTCGCTGTTGCCGCTGCCGTAGGCGATCATGCAGTGATCGAGCAGCGTGCCGTCGCCTTCCTTGATGCTCTTCAACTTCGTCAGCAGATAAGTGAGTTGCGTCGTGTGGAAGCGGTTGATGTCGCGGATCTTCGCCTTCTTCTTCAGATCGTTGCCGTGATGCGACAGGTCGTGATGGCCTTCCGACACGTTGATGAACGGGTACGGCTTATTGCTGCCCTCATTGGCCAAGACGAAGGTGATGACGCGCGTCAGGTCCGCCTGGAAGGCCAGCACCACCAGATCGCACATCAGACGAATGTGTTCCTGATAGCTCGCCGGAATGCCCGCCGGCTTCGCGGTCGGGGCCTTGACCTCCGGCAGTTTCGCCGCGCGGGCGATGCGCTGCTCGATGTCGCGGATGGCCGAGAAGTACTCGTCGAGTTTGCGCTGATCGGTGACGCCGAGTTTGGTCTTGAGATCGCTCGAATCCTCGCGGACGAAGTCGAGGACGCTCTTGCGTTTCTCGTCGCGCTTGGCGCGGTCGGCATCGGGGACGCTGCCGAAGAGACGCTCGAAGACCAGCTTTGGATTGACCTCCTTCGGCAACGGCTGTGTCGCGGAACGCCAGGACATCGTCGAGGAGTAGACGCAGGAATAACCCGAATCGCAGTTGCCGGCCATCGAGCCGTGTTCGGTGCCGATCTCCAGGGAGGACAGACGGGTTTCAGCGCCGACGCGCCCGGCGGCGACCTGATCGACGCTGACGCCGGCGCGGATGTCCGTCCCATCGGTCTTGCGCGGCTGCGTGCCGGTCAGGAAGGAGGCCAGGGCACGCGCGTGGTCGCCGCCGCCGTCGCCGTTGGCGCGAGCCTTGTCGGCGGTCAGGCCAGTCAGGATGCTGAAGTCGCCGCGAACGTCCTTGAGCGGTTCGAGGATGGCGGGTAGCTCGAAGCCGGCACCTTCGGTCTTCGGCGTCCAGTCGGCCATGTTCTTGCCGTTGGGGACGTAGAGGACGGCAAGCCGATTTGGAGCGGCTTTGCCGGGACTCGTCGAGGCGCCCCATGCGTCCAGCGGCCCCATCGCTTCGAGCCAGGGCAGGGCGATGGCGGTTCCGAGGCCGCGAAGAAGCGTTCGTCGAGAAAGCAGGTGATTCATGGTGGCCTCAATCCCCTTTTCGCTGCTTGCGGCAGAAGAATGCTAAGCCGCAAGCGGCGGTCAGTTGTCGCGTCCGCGCCGCAGCCGGAATGGCTCGCTCTTCACAATCTCGATAACAAGCGTCGAGAACCGACGGCCGTCACGCTCCAGAGTCGAGACGATCTTATCAATAGTCCGCCTGTCATAATACTCCAGCCCGCGTCCCAGAGCATAAATCATCATCTTCTCCGTCAGACAGCGGCTGAACAGTTCCTTCTTGTCCTTGAGGACTTTCTTCAGATCGATTGCCCCCTTGAAACTCTTGCCGTCCGGCAGGACGCCGGCAGGATCGATCGCGAAGTCGCCGTCTTTCTGGCGATAGCCTCCGATGACGTTGTAGTTCTCGAAGGCGAAACCGATCGGGTCCATCTTCGCATGACAGTTGGCGCAGTTCGGATTGGCCCGATGCTGCTCCATGCGCTGGCGCAAGGAGCCGGTCAGCGTCGCTTGCTTGTCCTCCTTCAGTTCCGGAACGTCGGGAGGTGGCGGAGGCGGAGGCGTCCCGAGGATCTGCTCCAGCACCCAGCGGCCTCGCTTGACCGGCGACGTCCGCGTCGGGTTTGACGTGACGGTCAGGACGCTCGCCTGCGTCAGCAGTCCGCCGCGCTCGCCGGAGGGCAGTTCCACCCGGACGAACTGCTCGCCCTGAATCGGCTTGCCGCCGGGCCGCGTCACCTTCTGGCCCATCCAGTTGCCCTTGGTGTCGGCGTAGCCATAGTGGCGGGCCAGCGGCTCGTTCAGGAACGTGAAGTCGGCGTCGATCAGGTCGAGGATGTTGCGATCTTCCTTGACGATGGCGTCGAAGAACAGTTCCGTTTCCTTCAGCATGGCCGCGCGAAGCGGCTCGTTGAAATGCGGGAAGAGCTTAGTATCGGGCGCGAACGTGGAGAGGCGACGCAGTTGGAGCCATTGCAAGGCGAAGTTCTCCGTCAGAGCTTTCGCTTTCGGATCCTTGAGCATGCGGCGAACCTGCGCGTCAAGGTTGGCCGTCAACTGCTTCTTGCTCGCCAGGTCGAAGAGTGCATCGTCCGGCATCGTGGACCAGAGGAAATACGACAATCGGGAGGCCAGTTGATATTCGTCGAGCGGGTTCGCCTCGGCGCTCTGGGGGCGGTCGTCCAGTTCGACGCGGAAGAGGAACTTCGGCGACACCAGCACCGCCTGCATGGCCAGTTGGACGCCCGCCTCCCACTTCTCGCCGCGTCCCTCGGCGGCCTCGGCCAGCTTCACCAGGCGTTCGACCTCGTCGGCCGTCGCGGGCCGGCGATAGGCTTTCGAGACGAAGCGAGACAGGACCTCGCGTGTCTGCTCGCGCTTCGGCTTGCTGGCATCGACCGTCATCAACCGGCGATGGGTCAGCGGCCTCGTGTCCATCGGCCCCGTCAAGTTGAACCACTCGATGAACAGGTTCCTGCCCTTGTCGCCGTTCGGGTTGAGGTGCTTGACGAACATGCGCTGGTCACCGACCGTCATCGGGAACTTCACTTCGAGGACGATCGGTTTGTCCTTCGGCGCAGCGACCTCGAAGCGCTTCAGCTCCTTGTCCCCGCTCAGGACCGCGATGCGGACCGGCTCGGCGTCGTTCTGCTGAGCGTAGGCGCGGAAGCGGAAGGAGAACTCGCCCGCCAGGTTGATCTTGTAAGCGCTGTGGAGCATGTTGCCGCGCTTGTCGAGGGGACGCCAGGTGATCGCGTAATCGGCCTGGGCCGGCTCCAGGTAACGCCCGGCCACGCCGCGTTCGGGCGGCTTTGGCGGATTCGGCGTGATGGCTCGCTGGACGATGCTCTCGGCTGCGGCGAGATAGCGTTCCATCAGCACCGGCGACAGCGACAGGACGTCGCCGATATTGTCGAAGCCGTGGCCGACGTCGTCAGCGGGGAAGTCCTCAGTCGGGTTGAAATCGACGCCGACGAGGTCGCGAATCGTGTTGTTGTACTCGACGCGATTGAGCCGGCGGATGGTGACCCGGCCTGGATCGGGTTTGCCGTTGCGCTCGGCCGTCTCGAAGACGCCATGGACGCTCCTGACGAAGACGTCGATCTCGGCGGGCGAGGGACGAGGGTTCTTCTTCGGCGGCATCTCTCCCGAGGAGACCATTTTGATGACGTTCTCGAACG
>JBBRIK010000877.1:0-3566 GCA_038221045.1 Gemmatales bacterium | reverse complement strand
CCTCCTCGTTTTCAGCGCGGTTCCCATCGCCCTGGGGACGAACGTCGTCCGGATCACGGCGACGGTGCTGCTTCAGGAGTCGGACGCGACCCCGAATGCCGCCGAAAAGCTCCACGACCTGGCGGGCTGGTTGATGCTGGCTCTGGCCCTGGGTGCTCTGTGGGCGGAACTAGGTCTGCTCCGCCTGATATTCAAGGACCCTTCACCCCCTGAACATGCGACAAGCACCCCATGCGACGCTCCCTCTTCCTGACCGCCCTGGCGGTTACTCTGGTGGCTCTCCACGGCCTGGTGCACGGCTGGTGGTCCGGCCGTTGGTCGGACTCTGACGACCCTCACGGGGCAGCCCGCCGGCTGGCAGCATTGCCGATGACCATCAACGAGTGGGACGGCGAGCCGATGGCGATCGATGCGAAACACCAGGCCATCGGCGAGATCTGCGGCTACGTCTCGCGCCGTTATATTCACCGCCGGCACAAGACGGTTCTGTCCTTGCTCATCGTCTGGGGACGAGGTGGTCCGATCGCCGTCCACACTCCTGACGTTTGCTACCGCGGCGCCGGCTTTGAACTCGAAGGAACGCCCGAGCGTCGCTCCTTCGCCTTCCGCACCAGAGCCGTCCCCGCCGAGTTTTGGGCCGCATCTTTCCGCAAGCGGGGTGAGCAGGTAGCCCAGTTGTGCATCTTTTGGGGGTGGAACGATAACCAGGGATGGAAAGCGCCGACCCATCCACGTCTCGCCTTTGGCGGGACGTCGCTCCTCTACAAACTGTACGTGGTCCGCGAGACCTCGACTGCGGCAGAGGGAAACATGGAGGCTGACCCTGGAGCGGAATTCTTGCGACTGCTTCTCCCTGTGCTGGACACCGTAATGAGTGAGGAGTGAATCGAGATGAGAAGACGGGTGAACTGGAAGCTCCTTGCCGGCCTTGTTCTTGGCATATGCCTGCTTGCCGGAGGAGGCTATGGCCTGTACGTGTGGAAGGCCAGGCCCACGGCCGCTACCCTCCTGGAGCAGTCGCGCCGGGCCGAGGAGGAGGGGAAGTTCGAGGAAGCCGCTGGCCGGCTGGCGAACTACCTAGCTTATGTCCCCAAGGACAACGAGCAGCGGGTCCGGATGGGTCTGCTGCTGGAGCAAGCCGGCACTCCCAAATCGAAAGTGCAGGCGATCGGCGTCTTCGCGAAGTTGTTGCGAGCCGAGCCGCAACGCACGGAACTGCGCCGCCGGCTCGTGGATCTGGCAGTGGGAATGGAGCGATTCAGCGATGCGCGGCCCCACCTGATTGTTCTGTTGCACGAGTCCCCCGACGACGCCGGACTGGAACATCTGCTCGGACGATGCGCGGAGGCTGCCAGGGACGATAGGGAGGCTGCCGACCGGTACGAGAAGGCCCGGGAACATGCGCCGGGACAAGTCGAGAGCCATGCCCGCCTGGCCCTCTTGCTTCGCAGCCAGCTCGATCAGGCCAGGCGAGCGGACGAGGTGGCCGACGAGATGGTCGCGGCGAACCAGACCTCGTTCCAGGCGTTCCTGGCGCGGGCGCGTTACCGCAAGCAATATGGGACGCGAGAGGGCTGGGCCAAGGACGTGGCCCAGGCGCGGAAGCTGGCCCCCGACGATACGGACGTCCTCCTCGCGGCGGCGGAACTGGCCCAGGCGGAGAATGCGCTCGGGCAGGCGCGGGAGCTTCTGCAACGCGCTCTGCAGCGGGCGCCGAAACAGACCAGTTTGTACACGGCCCTCGCCGGACTGGAACTCCAGGCGGGCCAGCCTCGAGAGGCGGTCGCCTGTCTGCGCCGAGGACTCGAAAAGGCCACTGTTTCGGACCAACTCCTGGAGTCCCTGGCGGAAGCGCTCCTCCAGGCCGGGGACCTGATCCAGACGAGCGAGTTGATCGGGCGCCTGCGCGACAAGGGGTTCTCCAAAGTCGGCCTCGCGTACCTGGAGGGCCTGGTTCTGATGAGTAAGAGCCAGTGGCGCGAGGCGATTCGGCTCCTGGAGCCAGTTCAGCCGAATCCGACCGCCTGGAGGGGGCGAATCGAGCGGGCTCTTGGCCAGTGTCACGAGCGTCTCGGCAATACCGAGCAGGCGATCGAAGCGTACCAGAAGGCCGCCAGCCACGCGCCGGGAGGTGTCTCGGAGGCTCTTGCCCTGGCATCGACGCTACTGGCGGTCGGACGTACCACCGAGGCAATCGCGGAGTGCCGGAGGATCATGGCCTTGCCCCAGGCACCCAGGGGTAGTCTGATACTGGCGCGGGGCCTGCTCATTCGCAATCTCCGCCTGCCCGAAGCCCAGCGGGAATGGCGGGAGATAGACGAGATCCTGGCCCAATTGGTCCAGGCAGAGCCACAGGTCAGCGAGGTTCTCATCCTTCGGGCCGAGTGCTTTGCAGCCCGAGGCCAGCCGGACAAGGCCCGCGTCCTGCTGGAGGAAGCTCGCATCAAGCAGCCTGGCGAGGCAGCCTTCTGGATCGCCTCGATTGGACTCAGCGAGCGGCAGGGGAAGTCCGACGAGGTTCGCTCGCTTTTGAACCAGGCGCGACAGCACCTGGGCGACCGGGTCGAGCTGCGGCTCGCTCAGGTCCGATATGGGGTCGCTCGCGGGGGAGCGGAAGCCCTGGCGGCGCTGGCCGAGTGCGAAGGCGATCTGGGCAAACTGCCCGAGGATCACCAGCTGCATCTGCTGGCAGCTCTCGCGGAAGCCCGCCACCTGCGCGGCGAAGACAAGGAAGCCTCCCGGCTCTGGAACAGGCTGGCTGAGCGACGTCCGAACGATCTCCGCACCCGGATCCACCTGTTCGACCTAGCCCTGCGGCAGGAGGACGAGGAGGGAATGCGGCGTCTGGTGGAAGTCTTGCGGCGGATCGAAGGCGAGGAGGGAACGTTTTGGCGCTATGCCGAAGCAGCCCTCCTGGTCCTCAAGGCGCGGCGTGGAGATATAGAGGGGCTGACTCGCGCTCAGGGCAACCGGGAAGAACTGAACCGCCGGCGTCCCCGCTGGTCTCGAACCGCCCTCCTCGCCGCCAGTATCGACGAGGTCAAGGGCGATGCCTACGCAGCAGCCGAGAACTACCAGAAAGCCATCGCCCGAGGCGACCGTCAACTGGGCGTCGTGCGCCGGCTGGTGCAGCTGCTTGCCAGCCAGCAGCGCTACGCCGAGGCCGAGGCCGTCCTCCGGGTGCTGAAGCAGGAGCATCTGGCCGACAGCAGGCTGCTACAGCTTGCTGCCGAGGTCTCGCTGCACACGCGGGAAAATGCTCGGACACCAGAACTGATGCGTCAGGCAGTGCCTGCTGACTCGAAGAACTACCAGGACCACCTCTGGCTGGGACAGCTGCTCGCGGCCGCAGGGAAACTCGACGAGGCCGAAACGTCCTTGCGCCGCGCGGTCGTGCTGGCGGATCGCGTGTCCGCGCCTTGGGTGGCCCTGGTCGAGTGTCTGGTCCAGAAAGGCCAGAAGGAGAAGGCGGAGGCGGTGCTGAAGGAAGCCCAGGACAAACTGGGGTCCGGTCAGGCGCTGGCCCGCTGCTGGGAATCCATCGGGCAGATCGGCCAGGCCGAAGA
>JBBRIK010000876.1:0-3568 GCA_038221045.1 Gemmatales bacterium | reverse complement strand
AGGAAGTATGGATCTTTCGACGTTTTCGCCTTCTCGACGAGGACGTCCATTTCGGGCTGGAGGGCTTCGCTCGGCCCGCTCTCGGTCAGCGCCCAGACGATGTAGGCGTTGGTGACGTGCTCGGGAGCACGGCCAAAGCTATCGACCGAACGCGGGTTGCGCTCGAAGCCACCCTTGCCATCGCGGCGCGACAGCAGATACTTGCGCGTCCGCTCCAGCATGGCCGAATCGACTTCCTGATACTTCGCCATGTCGCGGAACTGGAGCAGGCCATAAGCCGTCAGCGCCTCGTGCGGCGGAGCTGCCCCGCCGAACCACTCGTAGCCTTCGCGTTTCGCTCCGTTCGTCTGGCATTCATAGGAAGTCAGCTTCTGATAGCCGCGTTCCATCAACTCGCGCACCTGACGCTCGAGTTCGGGCTTGGCCTGGTTCGCTTCCTTGAGATAACTGAGGATCAGGACGTTGGGATAGTTGGACGTCGAGGCCTGCTCGAAGCAACCGGCCGGCTCGCGCAGCAGTCCTTCGAGTCCCTGTTGCAGATCGGCCAGCGTCGAGGGGAAGCCCTGCAAGCGAAGTTTGAGGGTGCCTTCAACCCAGGTTTGCGGCAGGACCAGTTCGTGCCTTGCCTCGCCGCCTTCGAGCAGATCGCTAAAGGCCCCACCGATGGGGAAGCCCTCGGGGACGACGTCGATACTGCGGCGGAGGCTGTCGGCGAAGGGCTTCGCCGTTCCCTCGACCTCGATACGGGCCTGGCCCTGTTGCAAACTGGGCGTGAACTCGTACAGACGCCGGCCGGTGGAACGGCTCTTGACGGAGAGGACGTCCAGTGTCGCGGGTTCCGTCTTTTTCTCAGCCGCTTTCGGCTTCGAGAGTCCCTCGACTCTCTTGAGACGGAGCGTGACGTCGCGGTCCTGCCCGGTGTTGTTGGCCACGCTCAGGGGGAAGATGATCTTGTCGCTTTTGGTCACCTGGAGCGGCGTCGCGGAGTCGAGGGCGAACGGCAGCCGGGCGTCGAAGGTGAAGGGCTTGGCGGCGGCGACGCGCCCGTCCATCGTGTGGCCATACACGGTCACCTGATAGGACGTGACGGCCTCGTTGAGCGTGAACCAGACATCGACCTTGCCGTCGGGCAACACCAGAGCGGGATGCCAGTAGACGGTGTCGGTCATGTCGGCGCGCGGGCCGGCTTGCTTGCGCTCCTCGGGAGTGTGCGCGTATTCGCGGAGGAAGTACAGAGCCGTCTCCGCTTCCCTGGCTTCCTTGCCGTCCCCGAGGCGGTTCATCATCCGCTGGCGCTCGGCCCGATTGAGATTCTGCTTCTGCTCCCCCTCATCCATTTTGGGATCGAAACGGCCGCCACGGAAGTGGAGTCTTTCGTTCTCGTCATCGCCTGCGACCTTGCGGTATTCGTCCTTGCCCTTGTCGGCGGGCATGGCGGCCTGGCCCTTGGCCTGTTGTTCCCCTCCTCGAACCATGTGGGGACGGAGGACGTGCGGCCCTCCCGGTTTGCCTGGGAAACCGCCGCCGCCCTTGAACTCGGCTCCCAACCCATTCCAGTCCATGTTTCCCGGACCGGGCAGACCCATCCTGCCCTTTCCATCGGGAGCGATGGGAGGGACCGGTCCGCCGCCGAAAGCGCCGCCGCCAAAGCCGCCGGCCATGCCGAAGCCGCCGTGGAAATGGGTAGCGTCCACCGGGTCCTTCGCGGCCCTGTCTCGCTTGCCACCCTCCTGCTGGATGGCCTCGAGCGCTTGAGGCAGAAGCTGCTTGTCTGCCTCTACTGGTTTGTCGAAGAGAGGAGGATGGTCGCCCGAGCGGCCAAGGACCGTCACTTCGCTCCGCGGGAGCGATTCACGGCCAGGCAGCAGGGCGAACACCAGGACCAGCACCCCCGGCACTGTGCAGGCCATCGCGCCGCCGAAGTACGGCACGGCGCGGCGCAGCGGCTCGGCCAGGCCGCGACAGGCGAGAAGGAGCGCGCCGCCGAACAGGAACAGAGCGAAGAGCGGCCAAAGGGCCTTCACGCCGTTGGCGACGTCCTGATATTTCTCGATATGCCGCTGCGCTTCGAGGTAGGCCGGGGCGACGGCGGCTGTCTCGCGTTTTTGGCTCAACTCCTCCTGGCGAACTTCGAGTCGCTGCCGTTCGGAAGCCAACTCGCCGTCGATCTTCTCGGCCTCGGCGTTCAGCTTGGCGTCGAGCGATTGCCGTTCCTCGCGCGGCCCCTGCGCCCGGACGATGCGCGGCACCTCGACGGCGTTACCCAGGGCGAAGAACGCCTGCGCTTCTTCCGCGAGTTTCTCGCGCATCTCGCCCGGTTTCTGCTCGGCGAAGCGCCGCCAGCCCTGCGTCCCCAGCAGCAGATCGAGGGCCTGTCCGGCGAGCGGATGGGTCGTCAGCAGGAAGTCGGCGAATTCCAGTTCCTCCGGCTTGCGGACCTCGCTCGTCAGGAAGAAGTGCGTCGGCATCGAGCGTGCCGTCTTCTCATCGGCGAGTTTGAGCAGGGCCTGATCGACGACGCTGACATAGAGGACGGCCGGGATCGGCTCCTGATTCTCGCCGCGCGACTGGAGCGTCAGGCCGAATCGCTGTCCCGGAATCGTCTCGCTCCCCTCCATGAATTTCTTCGCCAGCGTTGTCGCGCTCGCGGCCGGCGTTTCCTGCTTGCGGGCCAGGGCGAGGGCGAGGGCGACGTCGAGGTTGAGCCGCTCGCGCTGCTGGCGGAAGATGAGCCGCTCGGCGACCGGGGTCAGGCGCGGGCGCTGGCCGACCGTTGGCTCCTCCTCGAAGACGGTGACGCGATAGACGCCGCCGACGCCGTGAACCGGCCGCAGCGTCACCTGCACGTCCTGACCCGCGGGGGCCGTGATGCGGACGTGATCAAACAGCCGGCCCCGGCAGTACGCGCCGACGAGCAACTGGCGCGTCTTCTCCTTGCTGCGGAGTTGGATCTCGATCGGCTCGTGCGCCATCATCACCGCCTGGGGAATGCTCATGGCGACCGCGCCCCACTGCTCCACCTTGAGCGGATGGCGGTAAGCGATTCCTGCCGGACGATCTATCTCAATGTGATAGCATCGATTCGGGCGCGGCGTGAAACGGAATACGCCCATTCCCTGGTTGGCGCCCGGCTCTTTGTCGTCGGCGAGCGTCTCGACGAGGGCCACGACGTCGCCGGTGTCGTCCATCAGCCGGCCCTTCAACTCGGCCGGCTTGCCCAGCGTGGTGTGGACCTGGAAGTAGACGCGGCAGGGGACGTGCGAGACGAGATAGCCACCCTCGGGATAGAACTCGACGTCGAGCTTCTTGAGCACGATGGGAATCGGCTTCAGGAGCGCTTCGGGTTTGCCGCCGTCCTTGAAGGTGACGTTCACACTGGCCAGGCCGCGCTCGATCTGCGCGGGCAACTTGAAGCGGACCAGCAGTTTGCCCTGAGCATCCGCCTGGAGAGGGAACGACTTCTGGGATTCCTTGCCCTCGGCGTCATAGGTCTTGCCATCGATCTGAACGGAGACGTCCGCCTTGCAATGGGCGACAGGGCCTTGCGAGGTGGCCACGGTGCAGGACG
>JBBRIK010000875.1:0-3579 GCA_038221045.1 Gemmatales bacterium | reverse complement strand
TGGCGCGTCTCGGACGCATGCCACAGCCGGGAATCGTGGCGCGTCCCTCTTCCACCAGCGCCATGCCGTTCGTCGGCCGGGTCGCTCAGTTCGCGCTGCTGCGGCAGGCCTGGGAGGCCGTCACCCGCCGGCAGGCAAGGTTGGTCCTGGTGCGTGGCCCATCGGGAGCTGGCAAGAGTACGCTCCTCCAGCGCTTTCTCAGCGAGTTGGCCGCGACGCCGTCCTCGCTGGTCCTGCGCGGACGATGTTTCGAGCAGGAGTCGGTGCCGTTCAAGGCCGTTGACGCCCTCATGGATCATCTCAGCCACACGCTCAAGGGAATGCCGGGCGACGAGATTGCCGGTCTGCTTCCGTCCGGCATCGCGGCCCTGTCGCAGATGTTCCCCGTGCTGAAACGCGCCCCCGCTGTCGCGGCCGTGATGCCGCGCGAGGGACTCGCGCTCGATGGTCAGGAACTGCGCCGCCAGGCCTTCGTCGCCCTGCGCGAACTGCTGGCCCGGCTGGGACAGCGGCGCCCCCTGGCCATGTGGATCGACGACCTGCAATGGGGCGATCTGGACAGCGCCGAGTTGCTCGCCTCGCTGCTCCAGGGGCCAGCGCCGCCTCCGATCCTCTTTCTGCTCAGTTATCGCGGCGAGTATACCGCCACGAGTGTCTGTCTGCGCACGCTCTTCTGGCTTGTGGAGGAGAACGCGAGCGTGACGCCGGTCGAAGTGCCGGTCGAGCCATTGACGGCCGAAGAATCCGTCGAACTGGCCGAGCAACTCCTCGGGCCAGTCGCCTCTCACGATCAGGCCGGACGCATCGCCCGCGAATCGGGCGGCAATCCGTATTTCGTCTACGAACTGGTGCGGCACGCGCAGACGGGCGAGGCCGTCGGAGGAGACGAGACGAGGCCGAGCGTGGAACTCGACGAGGTCGTCTGGTCGCGCGTCCGGCGTCTGCCCGAGACGGCGCGCGCGCTGCTGGAAGTGCTGGCCGTCGCGGGACAGCCGTTGCAGCAGAACGTCGCCTGTCAGGCGGCCCATCTGCGCGGCGACGACCGGCGCTTCCTCGGCCTGCTGCGGACGGAGAACCTGGTGCGCGGCAGCGGGCCGAGGCCGGAAGACGAGGTCGAGACGTTCCACGACCGCATTCGCGAGAGCATCCGCGCTCGCCTTTCCAGCGAGGTATTGCAGCGGCACCACGAGCAGTTGGCACTGGCGCTGGAGGGTGTGCCGGACACGGCCCCCGAGCGGCTGGCGGCTCACTTCGCGGCGGCGGGACAGCGTTCGCGCGCGGGCAGCTACTTCGCACGGGCGGGAGAAGCGGCGGCGACGGCCCTGGCCTTCGATCTGGCGGCCGACCACTTCCGCCACGCTCTGGAGCAAGGGCCCGCCGACGAGGAGGCTGCCTGCCGGCTTCGCCGGCAACTCGGCGACGCTCTCGCCAATGCCGGCCGAGGCACCGAGGCGGCGGACGCTTACCTGGCGGCGGCGCGCGGAACGCGCGACCGCGAGGCGATGCACCTGCGCGGCCGGGCAGGCTCGCAACTGCTCTTCGCCGGACGCACGGACGAGGGACTGGCGGTCCTGCAAGAGGTGCTGGCATCCGCCGGCATGGGGCCGCGCACTACCGTTCCGGGGACCGTACTGTCGCTGCGCTGGAATCAGTTCAAACTCTGGTTGCGCGGATTGAAGTTCCGCGAGCGCGCCGACGCCGACCTGCGCGAGGACGACCGGGCGCGCCTCGACACTGCCTGGTTGGCGGCCATTGGGCTGAGCATCGTCGATCCGGTGCGCGGCTACGAATTGCACACACGCAGCCTGCTCCTGGCCCTGCGCATGGGCGAACCATTCCGGATCTCTCGCGCGGTGGCGATGGTGGCCGGCCACATGTCGGCGGAAGGGTCGTCGAAGAAGCAGCGCGTGCTGCAACTGCTCGAGATCGCGGAGAAGCTGGGACGCAAGACCGGCCAGCCCTACGCGGAGGCCATCGTCCTGCACGATCGAGGCGTCTCCAGTTTCCTGTTCGCGCAGTTTGGGCAGGCCGTGGAGGAGAACGATCGGGCGGAAGCGGCCTATCAGCGGAACTGCACGGGCGTCGCCTGGGAAGTCGATACGGTGCGGACCTTCGCCCTGTGGTCGCTGGGCTACCTCGGTGAAGTGGCGGAACTGCGGCGGCGTCAGGACAAGCTCATCAAGGAGGCCCGCGAGCGCAACGCCCGCTACGCCCTGACCAACTTCCAGACCTATGTGACCCTGTTCGCCCCTCTCGCCGCGGATAATCCAGACGAGGCCCGCGAATACCTGGAGGAAGCGCGGCAGGGCTGGACGCCGCGCGGGTTCTACGTCCAGACGCACGCCATGGACGGCGGCCAGATCCTGCTCGACTTTTACCTCGACAGGCCGCAGGCGGTCTGGGACCTGGTCCGCTCGAAGTGGTGGCGGTATCACACGTCGATCCTGATGCAGATTCAGATCATTCGCACATTCCTCCTCTACGCGCGCGGCGCGTCGGCGCTGGCGCTATCGGCCCAGGGCGGCTCGATGGCCTCGTGGTTGCGGCGGGCGGATCGAGACGGCGCGCGTCTGGAGCGAGAAGGGACGACCTGGGCGGCAGCGCTGGGCCGTCTGCTGCGTGCAGGGGTCGCGCTGCGGCGGGGCCAGCCCGAGTCCAGCGTCCCGCTCCTGGAGCAGGCCGTCGCGGGGTTCGACAGCATCCAGACGAAGCTGTACGCGGCGGCCAGCCGTCGCCGTCTGGGCGAACTCGTCGGCGGGGATCGCGGCAGAGAGTTGCGCGAGCAGGCGGCGGCGATGATGGCCGCTCAGCAGGTGTGCAACCCGGACCGAATGGTCCGCATGATTACTCCTGGCTTTCCCAATTGATCCGAGACAGGGATACTCGATTAACCCGGATCGCGTTCTTGCCGCTTGCGGCGTAGCAGTCTTCTGCAAAGCCGCGAGCGGCAAATTGGGATTTTCGTTTCGTTCCGAGTTTCGTTCCCGTATCATTCGATCGATCAATCCCGTTTCCCAGGAGAGTACCACGATGAGCGACGAACAGGATCTGAGCCGGCGAAACTTCAACGGTCTGGCGCTGACGGCCCTCGGCGGCCTGCTCGCCGGACTCGGCCTCACCCAGCAGGCCGGGGCGGACGAGGACAAGGCGAAGGACAAGGACGAGCCGAAGGAGCCCAAGAAGAAGGACCCCAAGAAGCCTCTGCTGCTTCAGGAACCGCACGTCTGTCGCGGCCTGAATACCTGCAAGAACCTGGGCAAGGGCAAGAAGAACGACTGCGCGGGGCAGGGCGCGTGCCTCACGGCCGCGAAGCACACCTGCGCGGAAGACAACGCCTGCGCCGGCCTGGGCGGCTGCGGCGACAAGCCGGGCGAGAACGCCTGCAAGGGCATGGGCAAGTGTGCCGTCCCTCTCAAGGACAAGGCCTGGGCGAAGGCCCGCAAGAACTTCGAGGCCGCCATGAAGAAGGCGGACAAGAAGTTCGGCGACGCCCCTGAGAAACCCTGAGGGCTGTTTGATGGTTAGCCGCGACGCGGAGTCTTCGGAGCGGAGCGTGTGCTGCGTCATCGCGCCACACGC
>JBBRIK010000874.1:0-3581 GCA_038221045.1 Gemmatales bacterium | reverse complement strand
CGTCGTCGGGTAATCGTCCGAGCATTGCCAGGGGCGTCACGCCGAGTTCCCCCGCAAGCAACTCTTCCGCAGGCCGTTCCCACAGACGGACGATCTCGTAAGTGAAGTCCATGCTACCACGCCCCGGCCGCGGCGCGTAGCGAATGACGCCATTCATATTCGAGTGCGCTGCCTGCGGGCGCAGCAGGACGACGATCGTATGCACCGGCACATGAAAGTGTCCGAACAGGAGCGCGTTGTACACCATCAGGTCGGCATGCTTCCACGCTGCGGCACTCGACTGGAAATCGAGTTGAACAATCTCCTCCAAAGGTTCGCCGAGTCCCAGGACGAGGTCGGCCAGGGCCGTCACCGTGGACAGATCGACGTTGAGCAGTTTCACGGTCCGGGTGGTCGGCCTGTCGAACGCAGCCAGAAACCCTTGAGGGCTGTCACGCCCCATGTCTTTCAACGTGGCGTCAAAGGTCATGGCCATAAGAAGAGCTTGGCCCTCTAAGGTCCGTGGAACAGTTTCTCAACTCTCCGAAGTTGCCATCTTGGCCAGATTCTGAACGGCACTGGCGATGCCTTCCTTCGCGCCGAAGATCGACGAACCGGCGACGAACACTCGCGCTCCCGCCTTGGCCGCCGGGCCAATCGTGTGAGCATCGACACCGCCGTCAATCTCCAGATCGATGCCGGGACGCAGGCGGTCGATGAGATTGCGAACCGTGCTGATCTTCTTCAGCATCGGCTCGAGGAACTTCTGGCCGCCGAAGCCGGGGTTCACCGTCATCACCAGCACCAGATCGACGTCGCCGAGAATCTCGCCGATGGCCGTCACCGGCGTCGCGGGACACAGGACGACGCCCGCCTTCTTGCCCTGCTTCTTGATGAACTGGATCGTCCGATGCAGGTGATTGTTGCCCTCGACGTGGACGATGATCGTGTCGGAGCCGGCGCGAATGAAATCGTCGATGTAGCGGTCCGGCTCGGAGATCATCAGATGCGTTTCGAGCGGGACCTTCACATGCGGACGCAGCGCCGAGACGACGACCGCCCCGAAGGAGATGTTCGGCACGAAATGGCCGTCCATCACGTCGATGTGGATGCGATCGGCGCCGGCCTTCTCCACTTCGAGGACCTGCTCGCCGAGCTTGAAGAAGTCGGCGGCGAGGATGGACGGAGCCAGCTTGATGTCCTTGGCGTCGATCATGACTCACTCCAGGACGGGTTGAAGCCGGCAGTCAGTCCGGCGATGGCGGCGACGTCGAGATACCAGACCAGTTGACCGTTTGTCGGACAGATCAATTGCGAGGGATAGATATTCGGTTCGGAAGGCCCGCAGAAGACCTTTTGCAGCGGCGCGGTCTTGTCCTTGCCGGCGACGAGGAACAGCACTTCTCGCGCCTTGTTGATGAGGGGCCGGGTCATGGTCAGCCGAAAGGTCTTGAACTTCTCGACCCAGTTGGGAACGACCCACTTCTTCGTCTCGCGCAGGGCCGTCGATCCGGGGAAGAGCGAGGCCGTGTGCGCGTCGGGGCCCATGCCGAGGAGGATCAAATCGAACACCGGCGGCTCGCCGTTGGGATCGACGCCCAGTACCGAGGCGATTTCGTTCTGATACTCCTGGGCCGCCTTGTCGCGGTCCTCGCGTTCGGCTTGCAGGCGATGAATGCATGCGGCGGGAATGTTCATGCGGTCGAGCATGGCTTCCTTGGCCATGCGGAAGTTCGAGTCATTATGGTCCGGCGACACCGAGCGTTCGTCGCCCCAGAAGATCTCGACGTTGGCCCAACTGATCTTCTCGCGATAGGGCGAGTCGGCGAGGATCTGATAGAGACGTTTGGGCGTCGAGCCTCCCGACAGCGCGACGCTGAATTTCCCGCGCGCCGTGATGGCCTCGATGGCGCAGCGGTCGAACTCGCGAGCCGCCGCCTGACTGACCGCTTCCGCGTCCGCGAAGGTGAAGAGTTGAAGTCTGTCCATGTTTCTGTTCTTGGTGTTGGGTTATGCGAGAAGGTTGCGTGCAAGCTGTTCCGCCACAATCATGCTTTGACGGAACACG
The DNA here is from genome assembly GCA_038221045.1 of Gemmatales bacterium. GTDB lineage: Bacteria > Planctomycetota > Planctomycetia > Gemmatales > Gemmataceae > JBBRIK01. Next base: position 1,534 of record JBBRIK010000874.1, on the reverse strand, counting down.
GGATCGCGCTCGCGATCCGATAGTTGCCGGCCGATCAACTCGGCCGGCGACTGGGGCGGCGTCGTCACGGTACGCGGGGCGGCGTCCATACCTTCCAGGGTGATCGACAACCGGCCGCCCTCTTCCGGCTGAAAGTTCATCGTCACCGGCTTCGTGTCCAGGGTGCAACTGATGCGCACGCGCCGCAACGATGCTTCGCCCTCAGGCAAGCGTTTCAGCACCACGACCACCTCGCCCTTCGGTCCGCTGAATCGCCAGGTCGTCTCGGTGCCGCCCGAGACCTTGCCGCCCTTGAGCGTCCAGCCAAGCCGCTGCGACAGCCAGGATACCAGCAAATAGCCCTGGACGACCGCGTGCGGCCCATGCTCCAGAACCAGACGGGTGATCGACTCGGCCGCGCCGGGGGCCGAGCCTTCGTCCAGCGATTCGCTCAGGATGCGCCGCCAGTACTTCAGCCGCCGCCAGTTCAGGTCCGAGGCCACCCGCCAGCATCCCGGCGTGGTGCGTTCGACTCCCTCCAGCCAGTGGGCCGTTGCCGCCACGCCCCGAGCCGGGTCCGTCCAGCCGATACTATCATAGATGATCTGCTGCGCGTTCTCGGAAAGATCGAACAGCAAATCGCCCCCCAACGGCGGAGGCGGAGGCGCTGCCCACCAGACATTGGTCGGCAAGTCGCCGATCAGGAGCGACCGCGCGGTGAACGGCAGGCGCGACACGGCCTGGCTCTGAGCGCGCAGGATGATCTGCTCGGTACACGCCTGCTGCCGCTTGCCCAGCGCCCGGCACTGCACCAGGACAGAGGCGCGGATGTCGCTGCCGTCCTGCTCGGGTTCGCCGATCAGCAGCAATACCCGCGCCGGATGCGCGGCGACAACGTCGAGGATCGACGGCGACAGTTTCGCTCCCGTCTCGGCTCCCTCGCAGTAGATGACGAGGTTCGACATGCGGACGCGCTGCACGGGGACGTCGTCCTTGTTCCCTTGAGCGGCGCGCAGTTGCTGGCTGATCTCTCTTTCGACTCCGCGAAGAGGGACTGCCGTACCAATGGTGTCCAGGACCGGCGCGCTCATAGCGTCCTCCAGAAGCGTCCATCCTTTTCCATGAGGCGGCCGGCCTCGCGCGGCCCCCAGGTGCCGCACTGATACTCCGGCAGGTCTCGCGATTGATCGTACTTCCACGCTTCGAGAATGGGCATGACGAACTTCCACGCCGTCTCGACGGCGTCGGCCCGCATGAAGTTCGTCGCGTCGCCGGCCATCACGTCGAGGATGAGGCGCTCGTAGGCTTCCGGCGTCGTCTTGCCGAAACTCGACGTGTAGTTGAACTCCATCTTGACCGGAAAGATACGCACCTTCGGCCCCGGCAGTTTCGAGGCGATGCGCATCGACAGCCCTTCTTCCGGCTGGACGCGAAGCGTCAGCACGGTCGGCTCCAGCGGCACGTCGGGATGGGCGTTGAACAGCACCTGGGGGACGTCCTTGAACTGAATGGCGACCTCGCTGGCGCGCCGGGGCAGTCGTTTGCCGGTCCGCAG
>JBBRIK010000873.1:0-3584 GCA_038221045.1 Gemmatales bacterium | reverse complement strand
AAAACGACTCCCTCGTGACAGGCGGCGCAGTAACGGCTGTCCTTGTAGAACGTGGAAAACGCGTCCTCGCCTCGATCGACGTCATCGAGCGGCCCAAAGAAAAGCTGCCCCTCCTTCGGTCTCAACAGCGTCAGGACGTCGCGGCCATGAGCCAATCCGAGTTCATCGCCGGTCAGGCCGCTGACCTTGTGGCAGTAATCGCAGTGAACGCCACGGGCCGCCACGTCCCGCACCTGGCCCAGGTTGGACAGGGCCGGATCGCCCGGCTTGATCGTCGGGGCGTGACAGGCCGCGCAGACGCCCGCGCCGTCGCCATGCTGGCCGAGCAGGCTCCAACCGCCCCCCGTGCCGAGATACAGATCGCGAAAGTGACGGCCGGTCGCCGCGCGTGCGTGTCCGCTCTCTCTCCACTCTCGATAGATCTGCTGATGGCAGTTGGCGGAGTTGTGCTCGCCCTTCGGATCGGGTGAGGGATCAATCCTGCGATATTCCGAGTTATCCTCGCTCGGCAACCATCGCTTCTTCGCCGGCAGCCACGAGGAGATGCTGCGGCAGAGCGTCAAGGTGTCGGCGGAACTGAAACGCGGCCAGGATGGCGTCGGCGTCGAGGTGTCGTTGCACGCGGAAGGCGTCGGCCATCGCGTGCCGACGGGCTTCATCGATCGGCACCTGATTCTGAGCGTCGAGGGACGAGACGCGAAGGGAAAGACCATCGAGGCGATCGGGCCGAAGTTGCCGGGAGCGGTGGGGCGGGCGTTGGCGGACCGGCCAGGACGATTGTTCGCGAAACTGCTCAAGGACGAGAAGGGCCACAGTCCCGCTCCGTTCTGGAAGGCGAACCTCGACCCGGAGGACACGCGCTTGCATCCCGACCGCGAGGAGCGGAGCAGCTTTCGTTTCACCGCGGCCGTCCGCACAGTCCGGGTGCAACTCCTCTACCGGCGTTTCTGGCAAGAGGTGGCTGATACCAAGGGCTGGAGGGACAGCGACGTCGTTGTCTTCGATCGGACCTTGCGCGTCGAATGACGTCATGCGGCTTTGCATGAGTGTGCAAAGCCGCAAGCGGCAAGACAGAACGTGTTTCTCACGGCACTGTCGTGGTAGAATGCAAACTCACTTTCCATCGCGGAGAAAGACATGAGAGCGATACTCCTGATGCTGGTTGTCTGCCTGCTGGTCCCCGTTCGCGCGGCGGACGACAAGACCGTCGTGGAACTGACAGACAAGTTGATCAAGGCAACGGGCGGCGAGAAGGCGCTCAAGGAAACCGGGGCCTTCACGCTCAATGTCAAGGGCCAGGTAGACGTCGCCGAGCAGAAGATCCCGGTCGAGGGCAGTTGGTCTCTGCGCGGTCTGGACCGCTTCCGCTGGGATGCTCAGGCCACCGTAGGAGGCAAGAATCAGAACGGTGGTATCCTCGTGCAGGGCGACAAGAGCTGGCTCATCGGCGATAACGGCCAGGCCAATGCGCTGCCGAAAGAAATCAGCGCCGCGCTGCTCCTCAACCTCCGCGTCATCCGCATGATCCAGAACCCACGGCTGCTTCGCGAAAAAGGCGTGTCGCTCTCGTCGCTGGGGGAACTGAAGATCGACGATCGCGAGACCGTTGGACTCAAGGTTTCCTGTAAAGGCTATCCCGACGTGGACCTCTTCTACGACAAGAAGACCGCCGCCCCGATGAAGGCGGAGTTCCGCTTGAAGGACGCCGCGGACGGTCAGGAGGCGGCCCATACGCTGCGGTTCGACGAGAGCAAAGAGGCGAACGGTATCACCCATTTCACGAAGATGAAATGGCTGCGCGATGACAAGCAACATCTCGAAATCGAACTGACAGCGATCAAGGCCGAGGAAACGCTGGATGACAGCGTCTTCGCGCTTCCGCCGAAGTGAAGGCCTTCGTCTGGTTCGCCTGCATTCGCGACGTTCCGCGTGTAAGATAGGTCTATGCACATCACGTTGACGGTCGTTGATGGACCCCATAAGGGACAGGTGTTTTCCTTCTCGGGACACGATACGTTCCTGGTCGGCCGATCGCGCCGCGCTCACTTTCAGTTGCCCGCCAAGGACAAATACTTTTCGCGCGTCCACTTCCTCATCGAGGTCAATCCGCCGCGCTGCCGCATCATGGACATGGGCAGCCGCAACGGCACGCACCTCAACGGCCAAAAAGTGGACACCTGCGATCTCAAGGACGGCGATCAGATCCGGGCCGGCCATACGATCCTGCGCATTTCCTTCGAGGGCGCTGAACCGGAAGCGCATCCCGAACCCTTCGCGCCGGTCCCCACTCTGTCGCCGCCGCCGATGCAGAGGACCATGTCGGCGATACTGCCCTCGGTCGCTCCGCTTGAGTTGGTGACTCCGACGCCGTTCTGCGCGGCCTGTGACAGCCCCCTGTCGTCGCTTTCCCATCCGCTCTGCGGTGGATGTAGGGGATTAATCAAATCGCAGGAACATACCATCGAGGGCTATCAGGTCATCCGCATTCTCGGGCAGGGGGCGATGGGCGTCGTCTATCTTGCTCTGCGCCAGGCCGACAACTCCGTCGTTGCCCTGAAGACCATCGTGCCGGCCGTCGCGGGGACGCGCGCCCAGGTCGAGCGCTTTCTGCGCGAAGCCGAGATCCTGCGCCAGTTGACGCATCCCAACATCGTCGCCTTCCGCGACATGGGCGAGTCCTGTGGCCGAATCTATTTCGCGATGGACTACGTTCGTGGCAAGGACGCCGAGCAGGTGGTCCGCGAGCAGGGTCCGATGAAGGTGCCGCGCGCCGCCGGCCTCGTCTGCCAGTTGCTCCGAGCGATCGACTATGCCCACCAGCGCGGCTTCGTCCATCGCGACATCAAGCCATCGAACATGCTGATCGCGCCGGCCGGCGGGCAGGAGGAAGTGCGGCTGGCGGACTTCGGTTTGGCACGCGTCTATCAGGCGTCGCACCTCAGCGGCCTGACGATGACCGGCGAGATTGGCGGGACCATCGCCTTCATAGCTCCCGAGCAAATCACGCAGTATCGCGAGGCGCTTCCGCCTGCCGATCAGTACGCCGCCGCCGCGACACTGTACAACCTCCTGACGGCCCAGTACGTCTACGACCTGCCGCGCGAACTGCCGAAGCAACTGGGACTGATCCTCAACGACAATCCGGTCCCGATCCGCAGCCGTCGCGCGGACCTGCCCGCGTCGCTGGCGGCCATCATTCACAAGGGACTCGCTCGCGACCCTGTGGATCGTCATGCCGACGCGAGCGCCTTCCTGACTGCTCTGACGCCCTTTGCGACGTGATGAATCGGCCCTTCTGAGTGGTCCGCTTGCGCGGGACAACTATCAATACTGACGAAGCGGATCCGCGAACGGAATGGGCAGGAGGGCGGTCATGCGAGTCTTCGTCACCGGCGGGACCGGTCTGGTCGGGCAGCGTCTCGTGAAGGAACTGATCCAGCGCGGCGACGTCGTCGTTCTGCTGTCGCGCAGAGCGTCGGCCGCGAAGCAGATGTTCGGCGCGGGTGTCGAGGTCGTCGATGGCGATCCGATGAAGACGGGTCCGTGGATGGACGCGGTTTCGTCGTGCGATGGCGTCATTCATC
>JBBRIK010000872.1:0-3589 GCA_038221045.1 Gemmatales bacterium | reverse complement strand
GGTCGAAGTAGGTGCGCCAGAGCCTCGAGTATTCTTCACGGAAACGAGCGTATTCCTCCGCCTCCGCCGGGGTAACCTTCTCGATGGGCAGTTCGATCAACGGCGTGGCGAACGGAATGGTGTTGTAAGCGTCCGATACGGCCAACTGCTGCTCGGCGTTCCAGCGCGCTCCCTTGCCCTCCTGGACAGCCACGTCCTTGGGCCGAAGCGCGGCGCCGGCAAGGACGGCGTTGTGATTGGACGTGGTCTTGCCGGTCTCCCAGGCTGTGAACAGGGCGGCGTTAGTCAGCAGGTACAGGCTGGTCAGCCCCTCCAGCCGCCGCTTCTCCTTGATGCGACTGGCCGACCCCGTCAGTTGCCGGATGAAGGCGTCCGGCAAGAAGACGAAGCCGTCCTCCTTCTTGTCGTCCGACCCGAAAACCGTCCGCATGTACCGGAAGTCGTCGGCGTCGGCCAGGCATTTGATCCGCCCCCCGTGAGCGTCGATGGCCCGCCGCACCCCTACCGGCGAGTTGGAATAAATGACGAATTCCCCCAGCGCCGCGCGATGGAGGCTCACCTCTCGCAGAGGCGTGACGAACATCTCGATCGTCGTGTCGCGGTACTCTTCGCGTCCCTCGCTCAGCCGCCGGCCATGCTCTTTGCGGGCCTCCTGAAGGAAGCCTTCGACGGCAGCCAGGAACAATTTCCGGTTGGCGACGTGGAAGATGACCGTGACGTCCGACCCCTCACGCACATAGAGGTCGCTTCCAGTGACGGCCAGCCCCTTCACCAGGGCCGGGCCAAGTGTCTTGCCCAGGGCAGTACTCTTCAAACACAACTGCTTCTCGTAGCGCTCGCGGAGCTGGTAGTCCCGGCTCTTCATCTCGTAGACACGCAGGATGCTCGTCCCCCACTGATCGAGCAGATCGCCGAAGTCGATGAACTTGCGGAGGTCCTTGAAGGAGACGTAGTAGTTGTCGTGCGGGACAAGGCGGGCCACCGGCTCCGTCGTGGGCCGTTTGCCTTCCAGCAGGCGCTCCCAGGGCTGTTCGGGCACCGTCACGCCCCTCACGTCGGACAGCGATACGCTCCGCTCGCCGCCCGGACGGGCCTCGGGGCGGAGCAGGCGATGGAGTTGGAGCGATTCCGCGAGAGCGTCGGCCCCGGTGGTGATCTCGTAGAGCCGATGCTGCGGGTCGCTCACCTCCCGCTTCACCCACGCCGGCGCCACCACGCCATACTTGCGGCCGGTGGCCTCCCGCGCGAAGCTGTAGAAGGGGAAATCCAGCACCTGCGTCTCCAGCGCCGCGAAGTGAGCGCCCTGGTGCAAGGCCCAGGAGGCGCGCAGGTCGTCTCGATTCAGGTGCTGTTCGTCGGGATCGATCTTCGGAATCGGCACTACCTGTGACTTGCTGAAATCCAGCTCGACCGCCGTCTCTGCCGTACCTTGCGACCGCACCAAGTCGGCCAGAGAAGGTGGCTTGCCGCCCGGCGCTTGAAGGGTGGGATAGTGCAGCAGGAAGCAGGCCTTGCCATTGTTCGCCACCTGCCCGCAAAAGCTCAGGTCGGGCTGGCTGGGTCGATGGCGATAGTAGACTGTCCGGGTCGTGCGGTCCTGAGGTACAAGACGCGGCAACCCGGCGAACTTCCGCCGATCCGCCTCGGAGAAGGGCTTGCCCGTATCGAACGTGGGCAGCCGAAGGTCGGCCGGCCGCTCCAGACGGACCTGGAAATAAGTGGTCCCGTCTACCTTCTGAATGCGCAGTTCCAGAATGCGCGGAGATTCACCCGCCGCCAGGCAGCCCGTGGACAGACCGATCCCGGCGACGGCCAGCGTTGCGATTGACCAGCGAATCATCGTTCGCCTCCGCGTTGTGCGACGTGAGTCCCTTTCGGGAAGTGCTTCCCGCGTTGATACCCCGGAACGACAGGGGGCGTTTCAGCAGAGTCGTTTTGTCCCGCCAGGCGGAAACATGGTGCCCTCGACCGGGGTAATGTCCTCTGACAACAAGCCCGCGAGTCCCGTCATCACATCAGGGCAACCTGTTTGGGGAGGCCGTGCCATGAAGTCTGGTCACTGGATGGCAATGGTGCTGGGGCTGACTATCCTCCTGGCTCCGACTTCGGCTGGCGAACCTTCCGAGACGTTGCCCGCTGACTGGACCGTGTCCCAGCCGATCACCCATCAGAACCTGGCCATCTACCTCATCCGCGGCAAGGACGTCGTCTCCGGCAAGAAGCTCCTGACGCTTCAGGAAGCGCTCGAACAGAAGAAGATCGTCGTCCACGAAACGGGGACGGTGAACCAGCTCGCGCTGGAGAACATCTCGCCCGACTCCGAGGTCTTCATCCAGGCCGGCGACATCGTCAAGGGCGGCCGGCAGGACCGCGTCCTGGCCTACGACCTGATCGTGCCGGCCCAGTCCGGCAAGGTCTCCCTGGCATCTTTCTGCGTCGAAGCGGGCCGCTGGCAGCAACGCGGCGGCGAGGATGACGGCCGATTCAGCCTGTCCGCCGGCCAACTCCCCGGCAAGGCGCTGCGGCTGGCCGTCAGTTCCGCCCGCCAGCAGGGACAGGTCTGGGAGCAGGTCAAGCAGCAACAAGCCAAGCTCGGCAAACGGCTGAACAAGAACGTGGCCGACCCGAAGTCGCCCAGCAGCCTTCAGTTGACCCTGGAGGACAAGGACCTCAGCGCCAGGGTGAACGCCTATGTAGCCAAGCTCGAAAAAGGCAGCGCGGACCACCAGGATGTGGTCGGATTTGCCGTGACGATCAACGGCAAGTTGGAGGGCGCGGAGGTCTACGGGTCGTCCGCTCTGTTCCGCAAGATGTGGCCCAAGCTGCTCCGCGCCACGGCGGTGGATGCCTTCGCCGAGCAACAGCAGGGCCGGAGGTATGAGTTGGCCGAGATCGACGAGGTCAAGGCTTTCCTGACTGAAGGAAGCAAGGGAAAGGGGACCGACACCGAAGTCAACAGGCGTATCCAGGTCACAACGCGCCAGGGAGAGGCGGCCCTTTGCATCGAGACCCGCGACCGGGACCACAAGGACGCCATCATCCACCGCAGCTATATCGCCCGCTGATGCCGTCAAGCGCTGTCCGCCTCCGCGCCAGATAGACCAGCGTCCGATAGAGCAGCGTCACTCGCTCCTGCTGCTGATGACGCTCGAAGACCAGGGCCAGGGCGGACTGCCAGGCCGCGACGCCAGCCGGATCGCGCGGCGCATAGGAGATCGAAAAGGCCCGGCCGAGCAGCCCCTCGCAGTTCAACGTCTGCCGATGCACAAACGGCTGCACGCTCGCGCTCTCGAAGAGAGGGTTCGCCGCCAGCACCTCGCCCGCTCGATGCCGCCCCTGCTCCATCTCTGTCGCGTTCGGCCCCGTGCGGATCACTGCTCCATACTCCGCCGTGCAGGCGTCCGTGTCGTCGCGTTCGTTCCACATCAGAAACACCCACCCCCTCGGCGCGAGGATGCGATGGAACTCCGCCAGGGCCGAGGATGGCTCGAACCAGTGAAATGCCTGCGCCGCCAGGACGGCATTCACCGTGCCGTCCGCCAACCCGGTTTCTTCTGCCCGACCCGCGCGGTACAGCAGAGTTGCTCCG
>JBBRIK010000871.1:0-3591 GCA_038221045.1 Gemmatales bacterium | reverse complement strand
CCCATCGGTCCCCCACCGCCGCCGGGAGGCGAACCACCTGGCATCTGCCGCCTCATCTCATCCAGCATTCGCATCACGTTGTCGAGCTTCCGCTCCAGATCCTGGATGCGGTGATCGTCGCCACCCTGTCCCGACCGTCCATCCTGCCCCCGAACACCACCCTGCCCCGAACCCGGCCGAAAGTCACCCTGTCCACGATGGTCATCGCCACCCTGTCTCGGCCGCCGGTCGTCGCCCTGTCCAGGATTCCGACCGCCACCCTGTCCCGGATTTGGCGGGAAGCCGCCACCCGGTCGCCCATAGTCCGGACCACGACGATCGTCCCCAGGCGGGTATCCCCCACGATCGCCACCGGGGCCTCGATCGCCTCCAGGGTTACGCCGGTCGTCGCCGCCCGGACGCCGATCGCCGCCGTCCCTTGGCGTCGTCGAACGCTGCCAGTCCAACTCGATCCGGGGTGAGCCGGCCTGCGGGCGTTCGCCGTCGCGGATGATGATGACGCGAACGCCGCCGCTCTTGCCTTCCATCTTGTGCAGCTTTTCCGCCGCCTCGCGCAGCTTACCCTCAGCCGCCTTGAGCTTTTTGAACTGCTCCTCCAGGTTGGCTCGCAGTTTGTCCACTTCCGCGCGAGCCGTGTCGATCTCTTTCGCTTCGGTCTTGCGGTCGGCCGGCGGGGCATCCCTGCGGTCCTGCGCCCAGGCGGGGAGCAGCGGCAGCAGCATCGTTCCGAGAACCATCAGGACCTTACCGTCCCAGGTGAGTCGACGTGGAATCTGACTACAAACGATCATCTTCAGTCTCCTTTTCAGGTCATCGAGGTGTCCCGCGCCGCTCGCTCCCATCGGCAGCGAACGCGGAACATGGGAGAGGAAATCGAGACACTTCCGGATCGCGGCGGACCCAGGCCTCTTCAGTCGAGGGTTTTGACGCGAACGTGGCGGAATTCAAACTTGCCGGTCTCGGCTTGCAGGCCGATGCCGCCCTTTGCCGGCAAGTTCTTCATGATCTCCAACGGTTTGCCGTTGAGCAGACAGGTCGCCACCTTGCCCTTGACCGTGATGTCCAGTTCGTTCCAATCGTCGTTCTTGAAGACCTCCGTGAGTTGCTTCTGCTCGCCGCGGCGGATGAAGTCGCGCACCTGCAACTGCGGGCCGCGTAGATAGACGCCGCTGTCGGACTTCAGACTCGCCCGGAACTCAAGCTTCAAGTGGAAGTCCGTGCCGTAGTCCTCGACGGTGTACAGGTCCTTGATGCCGCCCTCACCGGCCGTGTCCTTCTCGTTGACAAGGATGACGCCTTCCTTGACCTCGATTCGCTTGTCGGGGGTCTCGGTCTTGCCCTCAAGCGGCTTACCGTTCTTGCCGGGATACTTCCAACCGCTCAGGTCTTTGCCGTTAAACAGCGATCTGTAGCCCTCCTCGACCTTGAAGTCATCCGCCTGCGCCGCCGCCGTCAGGACGACGGCCAAACACAGTCCGACACTGCGAATCATGATGCGATCCTCCCCTTGCAACTCGCTGTCGAGCGGGGACGTGGAAGAAAAAAAGCCAGACGCGTCGCCCGTACACGTCCGGCCAGAGAATCCCGTCTCGAGACGGGATCAGCACTTCTCTTCTAATTCGCGACAGTCGCGAGGTCAATGAAAAAGACGCTTCTCCGAAGCATCGCTAATCGCCGGAGGGATGCTGGCGCGCGAACCAGCGGATCTGCCGGGCGAGTCCCAGGAGCAGGCGCACCTCCATCGTGGAGGGACGGGCGCGGCCGACGAGATGGCGCAAGCCGTGCATCAGGGAGGACCCCTTCTCGCCGTAGAGGAAATGGATCTCTTCGAGGCCGATGCGCAGTTGCTCGAACGCTCGCTCCTGATCGGCGAACGCCGCAGGGGGCTCCGACACTGACAGGGGTATGTCACTCGCGTGCCGCAACCAGGCGCGGCGCACTTCATACAGGGTGATGGCGACGGCCTGGGCGAGGTTGAGAGCGGTATAGTCGTCCGCCGTCGGGATATGGATGAGATGATGGCAGCGCGTCACTTCCTCGTCGGTCAGGCCCGTGCGCTCGGGACCGAAGACAATCGCGACAGGACCGTCCCTCAGTGATTCGATGAGGAGTGTCGCCACCACTTCGGGTGGAGCCACTGACTGACGGCGAAACAAACCTCCCTTGCGAGCCGATGTCGCCGTCACAAAGACGCAATCCGCGACGGCTTCTCCCATTTCGCCAACGATGCGGGCGCGGTCGAGAATCTCTTCGCCGTGGGTCGATAGCTGCCGAGCCTGGCGATCGTGAATGTCCGCCTCCGGAGCGACGAGGACGAGATCGGTCAGTCCCATGTTGCGCATCACCCGCGCCGCTGCCCCGACATTGCCCGCGAACTGTGGCCGAACCAGCACGACGCGGCACTGTGACAGCCCCGTGTCACTCATGGGACCGCTCCGATTGCGATTCCCTGAGTTTCGAGCGAGACACGGAGAGCGCGGACGAAAGCGAGAGCCTGCGGATTGTCGCCGTGAACGCAGAGAGTCTGAACGCCCTTGTCGCGGATGAGCCAGACCGCCTGACGAACGGCGTCCTTGACGTCCTCGACGAAGGCGTCTGGACGCGAACGCGGCACCAGGGAGCCGTCGGGCAGATAGCGTCGATCGGCGAAGCCCTCCGCGATGAACCACACGCTGTTGGCTTGCAGCCGCGAGCCGGGCAGACCGACAACAGGCAGCTTGAACTGGGCCGAGGCAGCGATGACCGGTCGAGCGTAGGCGTCGTCGCGGCAAGCCATGTTGTAGAGCGCGCCGTGCGGCTTGACGTGACTGAGGCTGGTGCCGGCGGCGCGCGCGAGGGCGGCGAGCGCGCCAATCTGGTAGACGCAGTCTTCGTACACCTGCTGTGCAGAGCGGCTCATCTCGGTCCGGCCGAACGATTCGCGGTCGGGAAACGACGGATGAGCGCCGGCCCGGACGTGGTGCAGGGCTGCGAGGCGAAGGGCTTCAAAGGCCGTAGACGCATCGCCGGCATGGAAGCCGCAGGCGACGTTCGCCGACGTGATCAGCGGCATCAGGTCGGCGTCGAAGGGACAGCCTTCTCCCAGATCGCAGTTGAGGTCGATGCGCACGCTTTTGTCTCCCGTGTTGGCCGCTCAATTCATCCATGATACCGATCGAGCCGTGGTGGAGACGAGAGTGAAACTCCTTCGAGGATGTCCGGCTCGCCTGAGCCTCCGTATAAATTCCGCAGCATTCCGGTTCCTCAGAACAAGGAGATCGTCAATGAATAGCTCGCGCGGACTGGTCCTGGCGTTCCTCGCCGTTTGCGGCTTGCAAATCGCCTGCTCCGGCACCAACGCGGAAGACAAGAAAGATCCGACCAAGGACGGCAAGGAAGTCACGACGAAGACCGGCCTGAAGTACATCGACCTGAAGACGGGCGACGGCGACGAGGCGAAGGCCGGTCAGATGGTAACGGTTCACTACACCGGCTGGCTGAAGAACGGCAAGAAGTTCGACAGCAGCGTGGATCGCGATGAGCCGTTCGAGTTCAAGCTCGGCGCGCGCAAGGTCATCGCGGGCTGGGATGAAGGCGTTGCCGGCATGAAGG
>JBBRIK010000870.1:0-3595 GCA_038221045.1 Gemmatales bacterium | reverse complement strand
CATGCGGCGAGTCTGTTCGTGATAGCCCATAATCGCCAGGTCGGTGATGACGCGATAAGGACCGGTGCCGGGCGGCAGCCCCGCCGCCTCGCGCGCCCCTGGACCTGTCAGGTAGCCGGGCGTCGTCACGAAATCGAGCTTCTCGACAAAACGGCGCGGATCGTGATTCGTCACCACGAGGATGCGCCAGCACAGCGAGGCGAGGTCGTTGGCGCCGCCGCTGCCTGGAAAACGCACTGTCGGCTTCTTGTGATCGCCGATCAGGGTCGAGTTGAGGTTGCCGAAAGCGTCGATCTGCGCGCCGCCGAGGAAGGTGTAGTCGATCATGCCGCGCTGACACGTTTCCATGATGTCGGCCATGCTGGTCGCCATCACGCCGCGATAGAAAGTGCGCGAATCTCCGACGCTGATGGGCATTGTCGGCAACTGGGGCGCAACGCCGCCGGCCTCGAAGAGGATCACAAGGTCGGGAGCGTGTAGACGCTGAGCAAGCATGGCCGCGGCGCAAGGCACCCCGGTGCCGACGGCGACCGTTCGCCCATTTTCGAGCAGCCGCGCGGCGCAGCAGATCATCAGTTCCATCGCGTTGTAGCGCGCTGACATGGGAACACTCTCTCTCGGGATCGCACTTTCGGGCGCTACTCTGGTTATAGTGCAAGCAACGACAAAACTCCTCTCGCCTCGCAAACGCCTCCTCGTTAGAATCCGCCCTCTCGATCTGGGCCGGGAATGCTTTCCCGTCTGTCCGGCCCGGTCACGTTAGCCCGTCCACTCCTGTTCGGAACGAGGAGACCCCCGACATGCGATTTCCCATGCGCCCCTGGCTGGCAAGCCTGATCCTGGCAGGCCTGGCCAGTGTGGCTTCAGCCCAGGTTGTCACAAGCCCCGCGACGACCAAACCCACCGAGAAGGTCGCCGCCCCCGCCGTCAGTGCGACCAGCATCGCCGTCACGGTCAACGGCGAGCCGATTCGCGAAGGGCAACTGCAGCGATTCCTGCGCGGCGTCCCGGCCGAACGCCGCGTCGAGGCCCGCCCTGCCGTTATCACGCATCTCGTCGATAACCTGCTCGTCGATCAGTATCTCCTCCAGGCCGGCCTCAAGGTTGAGCCGAAAGAGATCGACAAGAAGATCGAGGAGATGAAGACGGAAATCAAGAAGGACAAGCTCGAGTACGAGAAAGTGTTGCAGGAAATGGAAGTGACGGAGGCGGAACTTCGCTATCACCTCGCCGCCGATCTTCGCTGGGAGGCTTACGCCAAAGGCCAGTCCACCGACAAGGTGCTGCGTGACCTGTACACCAGCCAGAAGGAGCTGTTCGACGGCTCGATGGTCCGCGTTCGCCACATTCTGCTGACGCCCGACTCGCGCGATCCACAGAAGGTGGCCCAGGCAAAGGCCGAACTTGCCAGCATTAAACGCGGTATCGAAGCGACTGTCGCGGCCGGCCTGGCGAAACTGCCGCAGGGTACTGACAACCTGGCCCGCGAGAAGGCCCGCGTCAAGCTGATCGAGGAAGCGTTCTCCGCTCTGGCCAAGGACAAATCGCAGTGTCCGTCGAAGCAGCAGGGGGGGGACGTCGGTTGGTTCGACCGCGCCGGCGCGATGGTCGAGCCATTCTCGAAAGTGTCTTTCGCCTTGAAACCCTTCGAGATGAGCGATGTCGTCGAGACGCAATTCGGCGTCCATCTGATCCTGCTGCTGGATCGCCGGCCCGGCAAGGACTTGAAGTTCGAGGACGTCTCGAAGAGCGTCGAGGAAGTGTATTCCGAACGGCTGCGCAACATGGTCGTGCAGTACATGCGCAAGTCGGCCAAGATCGTCGCCAGTCCCGCTCCGGGAACGAAATGACGTCCGCTTGCCGCTCGCGGCGTAGCGCCTGCCCTCCGCTACTCCGCGAGCGGCAATCCTCGGTTGCCATTTCCCGCTCTTCTCCTGCCCCCTTTCTCTTTGCTCTTCCTTCCCTGTGTCTGGTATCATTTCACCTACCTCTCCGTATCGCCTTCGGTTGCGCCCGTGTCATTGATCCGACGCTCACACGAGATCCACAACCCATCATGCCGCGCAAGGTGATCTGCATCTGCGATCCGGGGATCGATGGAGCGTTCGCGCTGGCCCTGGCGCTGCTCGATCCAGAACTCGACGTCCTGGCCGTTTCGGCCTGCGCCGGCAACGTCAGTGCCGAACAGGCGACGCTGAACGTCCACACCATCATCGAACAGATCGATCCGCCCCGTTGGCCGCGCATCGGTGCCGCGCTGCCCCTCGAATACGACGTCAACGGCACCAACCTGCACGGCCCCAACGGCCTCGGCGGCGTCGATATTCCCTGCGCGCAACTCCACCATCCCCATCCCGCTGATCGGCTTATCATCGACGAGGTGCGCCAGTCGCCGCACGAGGTGAGCATTCTCCTGATGGGGCCTTCGACGACGTTCGTTCGCGCCATGGACCGCGATCCGGAGATGGCATCCCTGGTGCGCAACATCATCTGTCTGGGAGGGGCGTGGCGCGAGCCGGGGAACGCCAGCGCCGCGGCCGAGTTCCACTTCTACTGCGATCCGCTGGCCGCCCGTCAGGTCCTTCGCTGCGGCGCACCGGTGACGCTGATCCCAATCGACGCGATGCGCAAGGTCGTCTTCTCTCCGAGCGACCTTCTCAACCTGCCCGCGCCGGAGTCACGCGCCAGCAAGTTCCTGTCGCGCATCCTGCCGCACGCCATCGGCACGACCGCGAGTCTGTACGGCATCGAGGGTGTCCATCTGAAGGACATTCTCGGCGTCGTGGCGTTGTCTCTGCCGGCAGCGCTGACGCTTCGGCCCGCTGTGGTTGACGTCGAGACGCGCGGCGAACTGACCCGCGGCATGACCGTGTTCGACATGCGCTGGTCGTGCAAGGCCCGGCCCAACGTCGATCTCGCCACGGCCGTCGATGTCGCCGCCGTCCGCCAGTACATCGCCGAGACCCTGGCGCGCGGTCTCTGATTTGGGCTGGAATCGCACTTCCGCAGACGCTACAAGCCACGGCCTCCGAGCGAGCAAGTCCCGCTCGTTCTCCCTTCTTGTGGAGGCCATCTACATGCCGGCCCGCTTTCGCAGGTTTGCCCTGCTCATACTGCTTCTGTCCCTCGGAACCGTCCTGGCGCTCTTCCCTACTCAACATTCGTCGGCGGGTCCCCCCGCCATCTCCGTCGAGGTATCGCCGCGCGGCGTCGAGGTGCTGGCGCGCGGACCCGTCCACGAGGCGTTCGCTTCTCTGACCATCGATCCGCAAGCGACTCGCGGCGTTCCCAAGCGGCCGCCGGCGGCGCTGGAAGAACTGCCGCCCGAAGAGAAGCCGGAAGGTGAGGTCACCTGGATCGGCGGTTACTGGGCATGGGATGACGACCGCAACGATTTCCTCTGGGTCAGCGGCACCTGGCGCACAGCGCCTCCCGGCAAACGCTGGGTGGCCGGCTACTGGCGCGAGACTGGCGAGCAGTGGCAATGGGTGCCCGGCTTCTGGACGACCATCGTGACTGAGGAAGCGCCGCAGGAAATCACCTATCTGCCCACGCCGCCGCCGATGCCTGAGATCGCCCCGCCCGGCGCTCCCCC
>JBBRIK010000869.1:0-3598 GCA_038221045.1 Gemmatales bacterium | reverse complement strand
GGTGACGTACACGCCGCGTGCCTCGGAACGCTGGGAGGAGCCTTATGCCCGGTTCTTGACGCTGATTGCAAAATGACCGCCCGCTTGCGGCGTAGCGAGTCCACCGCTACGCCGCAAGCGGGCGGTGAGCGGGGGGCATTGCACGTTCTTTCCACGACGACTACGCTGACAGAGGCGGCATTTCGACTCCGCTTCCTTTTCCGCAAGGAGCGCCCCGTGGCGTCCTCCGACATTCCCAGCGAACTGAACCAGGATCGACCGCACTGTCATCACTACACCTTCGCGCACATCGCTTTGCGTCAGGTCGCTTTCGAGCAACCGGTCGCCTGTCTGGGCATGCTCGCTTCTCCTGAAGCCATGCAATTCCTCACGGACGTCTGGAAGCGGGTCGATGAGCATTGCCGTCAGCGCGGCGAGATCAGCACCATTCAGCCCGCCGAGTTCGTCGTTCACAGGCGCCGGCTGGGCGATTACGCCTGCGCCATCGTCGAACTGCCGGAACCGTGGTTTATCACGGGCGCGCACTTCGTCGCCCTGATCCTCAACGTGCCGTTCGACCGCCTCGACCCCGAGGACCGCGACGTGCCGCTGCTCTACTTCACCCTGGAGCGCGGCGCCAGCCTCGATGGTGTGGCGCGGACCGTTCTGTGCGGCTGGACCAGGGACGGCGCGCACTGCAACTTCGGCAATGGGCCGGAGCCGACGCTGGAGGCGTTCGTTCCCTTCCTCGAAGAACGCCTGAAGGCGGACGAAGAGGACAGACCGCTCGCCTCGTTCAGGCCGGGATCGTGAACGCTATCGGCACTGGCAAGCCAGGGACTTTGTGAGGATCAGGCAGCGGAAACCTCGACAGGCTGAGCGGATTGTGCAGGCTGCGCGGGTGCGGGAGTAGGAGCGTCGGCGGGCAATTCCTTGCTGCCGATAATGGTCAGGCTCAGGCCGAGTTGCACCTGCACCGGCGTTCCATCGATCTCCATGACCGTCTTGCCGTTGAGATACCAGCCCAGCGATCCGGTCGAGAACTCCTTGGTCGGCACCATCATCGGAATATCGCCGACGGTGATGGTGATGGTCTTGGCCCGGCTGCGGAACTGCTCGCGGTTGATAGGGCAGGTCGTCTTCTTCGACATCGCAACCTCCTTGCGCGGATGATCCAATCTCTTCGAGCGAACAACGCTTCGCTCAGCGGGCAACATCATACCATTTCGCCCCATCCGGGCAACACCGCTCCTGTCGCCCGCCTCTCCCGCTCCTCGTTCCCACGCTCTGCGTGGGAACGTGCTCTTCGACGCTCTGCGTCGCGTCACTTCTTAAGACGCTCTGGGTCCTCTCTGTTCGTAAGACGACGCAGAGCGTCGAAGAAGCCGTTCCCACGCAGAGCGTGGGAACGAGGAGGGATGAGGCAGAGCGGGGGAGCGAGGAGCCAAGGTTGTCAAACTGGTGAGACTTTCCCGGCGATTCCATTCGGAAGCATTCTGCCCAACGTTCCTGGGAAGACTGGAGAAACCGACGAGGAACGGCAATTCCAGCGCGAAGGGCAACCCCGTGGACACCGATAAAGCATAAGGAACGGGGATGATCGCTCATCTCCGATTCAGGGATGGATGCGTCAGGCGACGCGTCTACCGGGTTCTGGCCCTCCGTGAAGACAGGGAAGCGCTCATGACGAACAGACGCCACAACCGGATCCTGCTGGGTGTGGGAGCCCTTTTGGGATTGTGCGCCGGCTGCCAGAACGGCTTCGTGGCCGCCCGCCCCAATAGCCTCTTCAGCGCCGTCGCCGCACGGCGAACGTCTGGCCCCGCGGCCGAGACGCAGCACCCCTGGGTGATTGCGTCCTCCACGCGGGTCGTCAACGCCGCTCCCACCGCGGCTGTTACCCCTGCCGTGGTCATGGAGGCGCCGATCATCCGCGCCAGCGCCGAGGAAATGCCCGGCGAACCAGTCGTGGCCAGTTCGTGGCACGCCATGCCTCGTCCCACCGACAGCGAAGGGCCAGGACTGACGGATACGAATCCGCAAACGCAGCCTGCGAACGTCAGCAAAGTGCTATCCCCGCTTGATAGTCCGATGCCCGCAGTCGGACCGGAAGCCCTGCAGACGCCGCGCAGGCTGGAGAGCGGGATGCATGGCGAGATCGTCTCGTCTCCCCATGGGACGTCGTCTACCCTCGTGAGGCAAGGCCATCCCGGAAGCACCGTGCATGGACATCATGGCATCCTTCATGATTCCGCCGTCCCCCGCGAGGGCCATAAGTCCGCCATGCCGGCCTACGTCATCGAGCCGCCGGACGTCCTCTCGGTGCAGTTGCTCCGCGATGCCAAGCGCGTCCCGCAACCGATCGACGGACAGTTCCTCGTTCGGCCCGATGGCTCGATCACCATCGGGGTCTATGGAACGGTCCACGTCGCCGGGCTGACTATTGACGATGCGAAGAAGGCTATTGCCGACAAGCTCTCGCTGAAGCTGAAGGCGTATACGGTTGAGAATGACGAGGGGAAGAAAGTCCCGATTTCGGTGGAAGATGAGATCGTCGTCGATGTGCTGGAGTATGCGAGCAAGTACTGCTATGTGATCGCGGACGGCGGCGGAAGTGGAGCGCAGGTGGTCCGCATTCCGATCAACGGCAGCGACACGGTTCTCGATACCCTCGGCAAGATCGGCGGTCTGCCGCCCCAGGCAGCCCTGAAGAAGATCTGGCTCGCCCGGCCGGCGACCCATCAACTGCTGCCCATCGACTGGAAGGGGATCAGCCAGCGTGCGGAGGTTGCCACCAACTACCAAGTGTTCCACGGCGACCGCATCTTCGTCCAGTCCGATCCTCGTATCCGCTTCCAGTCGAATGTGTTGAAGACGATTGCTCCATTCGAGACGATTACCGGCGGCGTTCTCCTGGGTGCGAGTGCCAAGAACGCTCTCAAGGGTACAAGCACGAACAACAATCGCTGACGGATTTCTTGCCGCTTGCGGCTTAGCGGGCAGTCCGCTAAGCCGCAAGCGGCAAGAAAGAGATACCCGCTGACGGATCAGAAGTCGCTTGACAGGAACGCTGGGTCGGTTAGGGTGAAGGTATGAAAGCTCCGGTGGGCAGGAACCTCGCCGGAATTGCAACACAGACTGCCGGGAAAGAGGCTATCCCATGACCAGAACCCGACTCCTGCAACTCGCGGCATGCGTGTCTGCCCTGTGGCTCACTACGAGTCCTGTTCATGCCCAGCAGTACTATGGGGGCATTGGAAATCTCTCGCGGTTTGGTGGTGCGACCGGGCCCCGGCTCAGTCCCTATCTGAACCTGCTTCGCGGCGGCGATCAGGCGTCCAACTACTACCTTGGTGTGTTACCTGAACGTGAACGCCGTTTTGACGAGAGTGTCTTCAGCAATCGCATCCGGAATCTCGAACAGAGACGCGCCGTTTCCGATCCGATAACGCGGACGGGCGACGACATCATTCCGCCTGTGCCGACCGCCGGTGCGCCGATCGGCTCCCGCACGTCGGCCAGCTACTTCCGCCAGGATGGACTCGGCATCGGCACGCATCGCTCGCCGCGCCTTCGCTGATTGCCTGTCTTGAGGTTAGCCGCGACGCGGAGTCTTCGG
>JBBRIK010000868.1:0-3599 GCA_038221045.1 Gemmatales bacterium | reverse complement strand
GGTGCATCGTCCAGCCGTCATCTTTCTCGATCCTGCCTGGACCCTCGCCAGCGGCGTGTTTCCCTCCCTTCCGACAGAATTGGTAAGCGACTCCTGTCAAACCCTGGTGAGAGAGGCGCTGGAAGGGCCGAACAACTTCTTCGCCAAACGCGAAATCATCGACGAGTACGGCTGGCGGAACTATGGCGAGACCTACGCCGATCACGAGAACGAACACTACACCGGCCCGAAGCCCATTGTGTCGCATTACAACAATCAGTACGACCTTCTCAACGGCGCATTGATGAACTACCTCCGCACCGGCGACCCGCGCTGGTGGAACCTCGCCGATCCGCTCGCCCGCCACATTTACGACATCGATATCTACCACACGGACCGCGACCGGCCCGGCTACAACGGCGGTCTGTTCTGGCACACCGATCACTATGTCGATGCCGCCACGGCCACCCATCGCTCTTACAGCAAGACCAATCAGAAGCCCGGCCAACCCTACGGCGGCGGTCCCGGCAACGAGCAGAACTGGAGTACCGGCCTCCTGCACTTCCATTACCTCACCGGCGATCCGCTGGCTCGCGAAGCAGTGCTGAGCCTCGCGAACTGGGTCATCAATGCCGACGACGGTAAACAGACCCTCCTCGGCCTGATCGACGATGGAGCGACAGGGTGGGCCAGCCGCACCGGCGCTGACGGCCGTTATCATGGTCCCGGCCGCGGCGCGGGCAATTCGATCAACGCTCTCCTCGACGGCTGGCTGTTGACTGCGGAACGGCGCTACCTTGAGAAGGCCGAGGAGTTGATTTGCCGCTGCATTCATCCCGCCGACGACATCGACGCCCTCGACATGGGCAATCCCGAGAGCCGGTGGTCCTATACCGTCTTTCTCGCCGTCCTCGCTCGCTACCTGGAGTTGAAGCGCGAAGCCAATCAGGTCGATGAGAAATTCACCTATGCACGGGCCTCCCTGCTGCACTATGGCCGATGGATGGCGAAGAACGAGAAACCGTTCTTCGATCAAGTGGAGCGTCTTGAGTTCCCGAACGAAACCTGGGCCGCTCAGGAGATGCGCAAGGCGAATGTGTTGCGCCTGGCAGCGCGCTATGCCGAGGGGCCGGAGCGAGAAGAGATGCGGCGGCGCGGAGCGGAATTGGCCGATCGGGCGTGGTATGACGTCTTTCGTTTCGCCACACGCGACTCGACGCGCTCTCTCGCCATCCTGCTGACCGAGGGGCCGCGCGACAGCTACCTCAGGACGCACGCTGAGGAAACAGTGAGCGAGACGGGGCCGGCGATCGACTTCGGTGCGCCGTCGAACTTCGTGCCGCAGCGGCTGCGCGTCAAGCAGCAGTTAAAGAGCGTTGGCGGTGTGCTTCGAGCATTCGTGCGACTCCTCGACGTGAGGCGATGGCCCCGCGCCCTGCGCGCACGACAGATTTGAAGGCCACTCTACGCAACCTTTACGCCGCTATCGAGCAGCCAGCGGACGACGAGCGCCTCGCCCCAGCGCATGCCGCCCAGGGCATCGCGGCCCACGAATCCCAGATGCCCGCCACGATCGACGATTCGCAAGTCCACGTTGGCGGGCGGATGCAGTTCGTCAAAGGGAGCCACATCGACGAAGGGATCGTCGCGTGCCGTCAGGATGAGCGTCGGCAGTGGAATCGCGGGGATCAAAGGAACGGACGAGGAACGCGCGTAGTAATCGTCCGCGCTGGCGAAGCCGTTCCGCGTCGCCGTGTACAGTTCGTCAAAGATTCGCAGGGTGGGACGTTTCGGAAAGACGATGCGCGGCAACTCGGGAAACAGCGTGTGTCTCTGCTGGACCTGATCCACGAGGAGGCGAGCAAAGTAACGGTTGTAGAGCAGG
Source organism: Gemmatales bacterium (assembly GCA_038221045.1). Taxonomy (GTDB): domain Bacteria; phylum Planctomycetota; class Planctomycetia; order Gemmatales; family Gemmataceae; genus JBBRIK01. The sequence goes on along the minus strand of JBBRIK010000868.1, from coordinate 1,735 downwards.
TTGCTCCGCCGCGCCATCAGCACGCTGCAGCGAAGGAGGTCGATCGGCGGTCCCAGAGCGACGATCCGCTGAAGCCCTGCAATGGGACTGACTGCGCTCTCCCCGGCCAGTTTGAGGACCATGTTGCCGCCCAGCGATACTCCAAGCAGCAACAGTGGCGACAACGGACTCAGGGCGTGGACAACTTCCAGGATCGCGCGGACGTCGTCCGAACGGCCGGCGTGATACGTCTTCCGGGCCAGCGCCAAGCCGTCGCCGGTGCCGCGCAGGTCGGCGCGAATCGTCCGCACATCGCGAGCAGTCAGCAGATGCGCGAAGCGGCGCAGGTGGCCCGAATCGTGACAGCCGCCCAGTCCGTGGATCATGACCGCGATGGGATCGCCCTCGCGCCAGCGCTCCGGTGTCGCGTCATGGATCACCAGTTGGTCGCCCTCGGACAGCGGCACGAGATGTTTGCGGGCCGGATGGCGGAAGCGCGGGCCGGCCCAGAGATGGCCGACGATCGTCTGAAGATGGCGGTTTCGCAGGAAAAAAGGAGGCTGAAAGCCGTCCTGGTCCGTGGCACGCGTCGGCATGAGAGTCCCTTCAACCAAAGGAAATCGAAAAACTCCGCCCCGCTATTGAAGCGACACCGGCACCTTGTTACAACAGAGAGGGTTCAAGGAAGAGGAGGTCTCTCCTCTCGCTTCGATGGATGGGAATGGAGGTCCCCAATCATGCTTGTTTCGTCTCACCGGCAAGCCATTCCTCACGCGGTATTACCCAGCTGAGCCACCACGGAGCGTCGGCACCGTCCGGTGCGGGTGGGCCGAGCATGCCTCGGCGTCCCAAGGATTCGGGACCTCGCTGCAAGGAAACGACGCGTCGTGGTTTCTCCGGGGAGGAGCCGGGAACACTCTCGGCTCCTCCCTGTTTCTCGAAAGCTCACTTTTTCTTTCCTCCACCTTCCACGCCATTTAGAATGATCCCCACTCGTTCACCCGCTTTCGGGCGGCGCTGATCCTCCTCCGCCCTTGTCGCGAAAGGTCTACCTCATGCAAAACATTCAGAAGACACTCGTCCTGCTCAAGCCCGACTCCGTCCACCGGCATCTCGTCGGCGAAGTCCTGCGCCGGTTCGAGCACAAGGGGCTGCGCATCGTCGCCATGAAGATCATGCAGGCCAGTCAGGAGCTGGCCGCGAAGCACTACGCGGTCCACAAGGAGAGACCGTTCTACAACTCCCTCCTCACCTTTCTTACCTCCGGACCGATGGTCGCCCTGGTGCTGGAAGGCCGCGAGGCCATCGGCGTCGTCCGCAACCTCATCGGGCCGACCGATGGGGCCAAGGCGCCTCCCGGCACTATCCGCGGCGACTTCGCGTTGAGCGTGCAGAACAACCTCATCCACGGCAGCGACGCTCCCGAGACGGCCGCTGCTGAGATCGCTCTGTGGTTCACGCCGGAAGAGCTGGTCAACTATCAGATGGTCGATGTGGCCCTGATCACTGGCGTCAATTGAACCGCCGCCGTGTCACGGACCGATCCAATCGAGAATTTTTCATGTGCTGCCTCTTCATTCTGCTTGCGGCGAAACGGCGGTTGATCTGGTTTCTAACGCTGACCGACGAACGCGGAGCCACCATCAGCAGCGAACACGCAATAGTGACGAAGTAAACGGGTTCAACCGAAGAACTGTCCGCGAATGTCCATTCCGACGCGACTGCTCCATCTCGCCAGCAAGCGCCCAAAGACCGG
>JBBRIK010000867.1:0-3599 GCA_038221045.1 Gemmatales bacterium | reverse complement strand
CTATCACCATCTGGGAGATTGCCAGCGGCAAGGAGCGAATCCACCTGGGCAAGGCTCCGGACCCCCAACCCCAGCCGGCCGACGGAAGGATGGATCTCGCCATTGTCCTCGATGGCGCCACCGGTGGATTCAGCGAGTCGGGCGGCGGCCCGGTTGGCGTGAGCTTTTCGCCGGACGGACGGGCCTTGATCGTCCGGGGGACGGATCGGTAGGTCCGACTCTGGGACCAGACCGCCGGCAAGGAGATCGGACAACTTCGGGGACACACAGGACGCATCGAGACCGTCGCCTTCGCGGCGGACGGCAAGACGCTCGCCTCCGGTGCTGCCGATACCACGGTCCTGGTCTGGGACGCAGCCGGGGCGCTGAAGGAACTCTCGAAACAACGGGAAACGCAACTTTCGCCGGCCGAGGTGGGCAAACTGTGGGATGACCTGGCCGGCGAGGACGCGGCGAAAGCTCACCGTGGGGTTCGCGGGCTGGCCTCGGCCCACGGGCAGGCAGTGACTCTCCTGGGCGAGCGTTTGAAACCGGCAGCCAGTGTCGATCCGCGGAAAATCAAGAACTGGATTGCGGATCTGGAGAGTGCGAAGTTCGCGGTGAGGCAGGAAGCGACCACTCAACTGTTGAAGGTCGGGGAGCAGGCGGTGCCGGCGCTGAAAAAGGAGCTGGCGTCGGTGCCGGAGTTGGAGACGCGCAAGCGCGTCGAGGACCTTCTGAATCGGTTGACCGGAGGCGTGTTGACGACCGAGCAACTCCGCCTGGTGCGGGCCGTGGAGGCGCTGGAACGGATGGCCACCCCGGAGGCTCGCAAGGTGCTGCAAACCCTGGCGGAGGGCGCTCCGGGAACACTGCCGACGCGCGAGGCCCAGGCCGCTCTGAGTCGTCTTCCGCAAACACGGTAAGGAACTGTGCCGCTTGTCGCCTGGCAGGAAGATTGCGAAGCCGCAAGCGACAAGAAGGACCAGGAGTTGTTTCCATGACTCGCTATTGGTTGCTCGCCCTGAGCCTGGCGCTGACGCCGGTTGCCCGTGCGACGGACAGGGACGTCGAGGCGCTGGCAGGGAAGATCGACAAGCTGATTGCGGCCGGGTGGGGCAAGGATGTCAAGCCGGCTGCCCGGACCGTCGATGCCGAGTTCTTTCGCCGCGTCCACCTCGACCTGGCCGGTCGAATCCCGGCGGTCATCGATTCACGCGATTTCCTGGACGACGATCGGCCTGACAAACGCCGGCTGTGGGTCGAGCGAATCCTGAGTGCCGACCCCGATGACCGGGCTTTCCGGGACGTCTACGTCAATCACTTCGCCAACGTCTGGCGCGCCTGGCTGCTGGCCCAGACTGATCTGTAGACGCAATTCCAGCAGCCCGCCCTGGACACCTGGCTGAAGCAGCGCCTCAGCGCCAATGTCGGTTACGATCGACTGGTGCGCGAGTTGCTCACTCAGCCGGCCGGCGGCAACGGCGGGCCCGCCTCGGCGGCCGTCTTCTACCAGGCTAACGAGAACAAGCCGGAGAACCTAGCAGGCAGCGCGGCCCGGCTGTTTCTGGGCGTCAAACTGGAGTGCGCCCAGTGCCACGACCATCCCTTCGACAAATGGACGCGCAATCAGTTCTGGCAGTTTGCCGCCTTCTTCGCCGACCTGACGCCTCAACAAGGGGCGGCGGGGAAGCCACCCCGGCCTCGCGGGGAGATCAAGATTGCGGGTCAGGACAGGGTGGTTCAGGCTCGCTTCCTCGACGGCAAGGAGCCGAAGTGGAAGGACGGGCCCGGCACCCGTCCGACGCTGGTGGAATGGATGACGGCCGAGACCACTGGCCGAACTCCTTCAGCGCCGTGCTTGCCGGCGGCGGCATCAAGGGCGGACAGGTGATCGGCGACAGCGGGCCTGACGGGGCGAGCATCAAGGACAGACCGGTGACGGTGCCGGAGTTCCTGGCCACCATCTGTCAAGCGCTGGGCATCGACCACGCAAAGCAGAACCTCTCGAACGTCGGCCGGCCGATCCGCATTGTCGCGCCGGGAACCAAACCGGTCCAGGGAGCCCTCGCGTGACGGCTTCGGCTATCGGTTGTGCTTGTTCGTCGCCCCTCGCGTGGGGTATCATTCCCGTCGTGGCGACACCTCGGAGGGAGGAGCATGCGATGGCAAGTCTGGAGGAAATGCAGAAGGTCAATCGCGAGTTGGCCGAGCGCATCAACAACGATGCTCTGAACGATCCGACGTCGCCTTACGTTGGGAAATTCGTGGGCATTGTTGACGGCCAGGTTGTCGTCGTCACCGACGATCTGGAAAGCCTGTACTATCGTCTTCAGGAGATCGAACCGGATCATCGCCGAGTGTTCTGGATCGAAGCGAGCCGTGACCCAGCGGAGATCGTTTATATCTGGAGGTGCTGATGCCGCGTATCACCTGGCCTTTGCGGCAAGGATGTCCAGTCGTCCGGACCGTCCTAACACTGACAGCGGGGAACCAACAGCTTCCACTATTCCTCCTTGCGGACACGGGCGCGGGAAGCAACACGATTCACTTTGATCTCATCCTTGAGGAAAGTGATTGCCTGCTCTGTGGTGGAAACACTTCGACAACGGTTCGATTGGGAGGAGCGTATACAGGGCAGTACCCCCTCTATATCCTTCAAGTCCAGATTCCTGAAGTGGGCTTTGATGCCCCGATCGGAGTGGTTGGCGTTCCTGCCAATCCCCGAGGCTTTGAAGGCATCGCCGCCTTTCGATTTCTGAATCGGTTCACCTACGGCAACTTCGGCAATCCCGCTGTGTTCGGCCTGGAAATCTGATCTCTCTGCCGCCCAGGCCGGCATGGAACACGACAATGAGTCCTCTGGCCAGGAAGTACTTCGATCGAGCGCTCGTTACTGCTGCCATTGCGGGTCGTCCGCCTGCGACTATTGAGCCGTTTGGCCGTCTGCCCCAGCCACCCGGAATTTCCGCGCCTATTGATCGTTTCCAGGTCCGGTGGGATCAGCATCACAGCATCAAGCCCTCAATTTGTTCAACATCTTCCGGTTCCAGATGGAAATCGAAGACGTCGAGATCAGCCTTCATGTGGGCAGCGTTAGTGGTACCGGTCAGAGGCACCATGCCGGCGTCGAAGGCGAACCGAAAAACAATCTGGCTGATGGTCCGGCCGTGGCGTTTGGCGATCCGCGCCAGGTCGGGATGGGCTAATGCCTCGCGGTTGGCCGTCAGCAGCGAGAAGCCCTGGTAGATCATTCCGTTGGCGGTGCAGAATTCCCGGACGCGACCATCCCAGCCTCGAACCGCATAGCAGCGGTTCTGGACGAAACGAGGGCGGATGCGGGCCTTCTCGCACAGGCGCTGGAGTTGTTCGAGGGTCACGTTGCTGACGCCCAGCAGGCGAACCCGGCCGCTGTCGTGAATCGCCTCCATCGCTTGCCAGGCCTCCCAGTCGGCTGATGTCAGACCGGTCTGCTGACTGGGGCCGTGCAGCACATAGGAATCGATGACTGCCGTCCCCAGATGTTCGAGCGAACTGGCGAACGATTGCTCGACCTGGACGGCGATGGTTGCCTTGGGGTCGTAGGGTAGCCGGTGATCCTGACCCCGTCGGAAGGTGAA
>JBBRIK010000866.1:0-3602 GCA_038221045.1 Gemmatales bacterium | reverse complement strand
GTTGACGTTCAAGTTCCAGGGCCGACACTATCGCCTGACCGATGTGCATGGCAACGTGGTGAAGGGAATCGTCGCATGAGAGCGCTGCTCCTCTTTCTCATGGCAACCCCGGCGCTGGCCGCCCCGGACGATCGCGAATTCTTCGAGAAGCGCGTGCGTCCGCTGCTCGTGCAGCACTGTTAAGGATGCCATTCCGTCGAGGCGAAACAGCAGAAGGGCGGGCTGCGCCTCGATAGTCGGGCCGATGTTCTCAAGGGCGGCGATAGCGGACCGGTCGTCATCGAGGGCGAACCGGAAGCGAGTCTGCTTTATCGCGCTGTCAGCCATGACGATGCCAATTTGAACATGCCTCCCAGGGGCAAACTCCCCGCGCGCGACATCGCCATTTTTGCCGAGTGGATTCGCCGGCGCGTGCCGTTCCCCGACGCCGGCAAGACAACCACTCAGCGCGTGATCGACATTGCGGAGGGGAAGAAGTTCTGGTCGTTCCAGCCGCTGAAGACCTCGACACCGGCCGCCGCCGGAGGACGCACACGCCTCGACGGTTTCCTGCTCGCCGAGCTAGAGAAACGCGGGTTGTCGTTCGCGGTGGAAACGGATCGGCGAACGCTTATACGCCGGGTGACGTTCGACCTGATCGGCCTGCCGCCGGCTCCCGAAGAGGTGGAGGCGTTTGTCCGCGATGAGACTCCTGACGCTTACGAGCGCCTTGTCGATCGTCTCCTTGCGTCGCCGCAGCACGGCGAGCGCTGGGCGCGATTCTGGCTCGACCTGGCTCGCTACTGCGACATTCCCGAGGAGTGGGTGAAGCGCCCGAGCAAGCCAGGCCTCTATCGCGATTGGGTCGTGAACGCACTCAACGCCGACCTCCCCTACGATCGCTTCGTGAAACTGCAACTGGCGGCGGACCATATTACGGATGCGAAGCCGGATGAGAGGGCCGCGCTCGGGTTCATTGGCCTCAGTCCGAGTTACTGGAAGGAGTTGAAGCTCGCGCCCGACGTCATCAAGGCTGTGGTGGCGGAGGAGTGGGAGGAACGCATTCACACCGTCGGCAGCACGTTTCTCGGACTGACAGTCGCCTGCGCGCGCTGTCACGATCACAAGTTCGATCCGATCACGACGCAGGATTACTACGCCCTGGCCGGCATCTTCGCCAGCACGCGCGAGGCGGACCTGAAGACCTCGACATCGTCGCTCGCTCCCGGCGTCGAGGATGCGAACATGTTCGTCCTGCCGGATGGCCCGCACAAGACGAAGATCGAGTACAAGGCGGGGACCGGTCTGGATGTCGCCGTGCAGGTGCGCGGCAATCCGGCAAGTCTCGGTCCGTTCGTGCCGCGGCGCTTTCTGAGCGTGCTGTCGAAGGAGCCAACACTCTTCAAGCAGGGCAGCGGACGGCTCGAACTGGCGAACGCGGTCGTCACCGAGGGCGGCGCGCTGGCGGCCCGCGTCATCGTCAATCGCGTCTGGATGCACCACTTCGGGACCGGCCTCGTAGACACGCCGAGTAACTTCGGCGTCGAGGGATCGCGTCCGACGCATCCCGCATTGCTCGACGATCTGGCCGCTCGCTTCGTCGCTTCCGGTTGGTCGCTCAAGTGGCTGCATCGCGAAATCGTGCTGTCGTCCGCCTATCGTCAATCGAGCGCGCACGATGCCCGCAAGCATGCCATCGATCCGGACAATCGCCTGCTCGGACGCATGAGTCGCCGGCGTCTGGAAGTCGAGGCGTGGCGCGATGCGATGCTGACCGTTAATGGCGTTCTCGATCATCGACTCGGAGGAGCGGCGCAGGAATTGACCGACGCGAAGAATAGCCGGCGCACTCTCTATGGAACCGTCAAGCGGCGCGAGTTGAACGATCTGCTGCGACTGCACGACTTTCCCGATCCGACGACACACAGCGCCAGCCGGACGCCGACAACGACGCCATTGCAGCAACTTTTCGTGCTGAATAGTCCGTTCATGCAGCAGCAGTCGGCCGCGCTGGCAAAGCGAGCCGAGATCGCGGGCGATAACGAGGCGCGCGTTCGTCGGGTCTATCAACTGCTGTTTGGGCGGCTGCCGGCCAGCGGCGAGGCGAAGCTGGCAAAGGATTTCCTGATCGATGCGCCGTCATGGCCGGCGTACTGTCAGGCGCTGCTGGGCAGCAACGAGTTTCTGTTCGTGGATTGAGGGTGCATGATGTTCTCACGACGTGAAATGCTTCTGTCCCTGGGCGGCGGACTCGGCGCTCTCGGCCTCGCGCCGCTGCTCGGAGCGGCGACGAAGACGACGCACTTCGCTCCGCGCGCCAAGCGCATCATTCACCTCTTTATGAATGGCGGTCCGTTCTCTCCCGATCTGTTCGATCCGAAGCCGGCGATCAACAAGTATGCCGGGCAGCGTCCGAAGGAGGTCGAGCTTCGCACCGAGAACCAGACCGGCGGCCTGATGCCGGTGCCCTTCAAGTTCGCGAAATGCGGCAAGAGCGGCATCGAGGTCAGCGAACTGCTGCCGCACCTCGGCAAGTGCATCGACGACGTTTGCGTGATTCGCTCTCTGCACACCGACAATCCGAATCACGGCCCCGCCCTGTTCCTGATGAACAACGGCACCATCACGCCGACCCGGCCGTCGATGGGATCGTGGCTGCTTTACGGCCTCGGCAGCGAAAACGCGAACCTGCCGGGCTATGTCGTCCTCTGTCCCGGTCGACCGGTGCGCTTTGCCGAGATGTGGGCCAGCGCCTTTCTGCCGGGCGAGTTCCAGGGCAGTTACATCAATCAGAGCAATCTCGATCCGCGCAAGATGATCCCGTTCCTGAACGGCTCGCTGCCTCTCGAAGCCCAGCGGCGACAACTCGACCTGATGCGCCGGCTGAACAAGGCTCACGAAGAGGAACGAGGACACGACCCCGCCCTCGAATCGCGTATCCAGGCGATGGAGACGGCCTTCCGCATGCAGACGGCAGCGACGGACGCTTTCGACGTCAACCGCGAACCAGCGAAGGTGCGCGAGGAGTACGGCAGCGGCCACTTTGCGAATGGTTGTCTGCTGGCGCGGCGTCTCGTGGAGCGCGGCGTCCGCATGGTGCAAGTCTATTACGGCAACGGCCAGCCCTGGGACACGCATCGCAACCACAACGACACGACGAAGAAGCTGTGCAAGGACATCGATCAGCCGATGGCGGCACTCTTGACGGACTTGAAGCGGCGCGGTCTCCTTGAGGACACGCTGGTGGTATGGGGCGGCGAATTCGGGCGGACGTCCACGTCGGAGAGCGGCGATGGCCGCGACCACAATCACTGGGGCTTTTCGATGTGGATGGCGGGCGGCGGCGTCAAGGGCGGAACGATTCACGGAGCGACGGATGACTTCGGCTTCCGGGCGATGCAGGATAAGGTCCACGTCCACGACTTGCACGCGACTATTTTGCACCTTATGGGCATCGATCACGAGAAACTGACGTATCGCCATGCGGGCCGCGACTTCCGGCTGACGGATGTGTATGGCGACGTCGTGAAGAGCGTCGTGGCGTGAGAATGTCGAACGGACCCGCCCCCCATTTCGCGGTTAGCCGCGACGCGGAGTCCTCGAAGCGGAGCGCGTGGCGCGTC
>JBBRIK010000865.1:0-3603 GCA_038221045.1 Gemmatales bacterium | reverse complement strand
CGTCCCTCGATCACGTCTTCGGTCTGGTGCTGGTCAACGACTGGAGCGCGCGCGATATTCAGGCGTGGGAGTATGTGCCGCTCGGCCCGTTTCTGGCCAAGAACTTCGGCACGTCGATCTCGCCCTGGATCGTGCCGTTGGAGGCGCTGGAGCCGTTCCGCGCGTCGGGACCAGTGCAGGACCCGGAGCCGTTCCCGTATCTGCGAACAAGCGGTCCCGCGACGTTCGACGTGAACCTCGAAGTGCTGCTCCAGAGCGACACGATGGAGAAGCCGCAGCGGATTAGTCTCTCGAACTTCAAAGCCCTCTACTGGAGCCTGTCGCAGCAGGTGGCCCATCACACGATCAATGGCTGCAACCTGCAACCGGGCGATCTCCTGGCCTCCGGAACGATCAGCGGCGCGTCGCCGGATTCGTACGGCAGCATGCTGGAGTTGGCCTGGCGCGGCGCGAAGCCGATCACTTTGACGGGTGGTGAGATGCGGAGTTTCTTGCAGGACGGCGACCGTGTGACGATGCGTGGCTGGTGTGAAGGCAACGGTTACCGCATCGGCTTTGGCGAGGTGACGGGAAAGATCGAACCCGCGATTGAAACCTGATTGCGTTCGAGAGCCGCTTGACTCTACCATGGAACAAGAATGCGAGAGTCCAGTCACCGGAGGTCCATCATGGAACGCATCATCGTCGATGCCGAGCTTCTGGAAAAACTGCATAGGCTCATGGTGCCGTTGGAAATCTGCGACGCTCAGGGGCACATTTTAGCTCATGTGCTTCCAGCCTACGATCCCGCTCTTTGGGGGCCGCTGGAGCCGCAGGTCAGTGAGGAAGAACTGGATCGGCGAGAACAGTCAAACGAAAAACGCTATACCACGGCTGAAGTCCTCGAACATCTTCGGAGTCTGTGATGTATCGCGTCGAATGGTACCAATCAGCACTCGATGAGTTGGCGCGTCTCTGGATGATATCGAGTTCCGAACTGCGCGCGTTAATCACCCAACCCGCGCATCGGATCGAAGCCCAACTCCAGAAGCTCCGTTCCACATCAGTAAGCCTTGTCCTCGAAAGCGCCGCGCCGCCTTCGTTGGACCTCTCGGCGTTACTTTTCGTGTCGAGGACGATGATGCGACAGTGACGATCATTCACGTTTGGATCATCCTCGCCCACGAAACAAACGGGCATTCTGACGCGATCACCGGATGAGGGACAGTGAGCGTCGCCCTCCGTCTTCCCTCTCCGCTGCCTCCCTGACCGACGTTTCCACTTCCAGCGTTACCAGCACCGCCTTGAACGCCGGCGTCTTCGAGGCGGGGTCCGTCGTCGTCGGCACCAGCACGTTCGCCTCCGGAAAATACATCAGCACATTGCCCGCCCGGATGTCGAACTCGCGCACCAGAATGTTCCGCATCTCTCCCACGGCACTCCGAACCCGTACTCGCTCATCCACCTTCAGCCCCAGACGCTCGATATCCGCGCGATTCATCAGAATCACGTCGCGCCGATCCTGACCGCGATAGATGTCCTCCTCCTCATACACGACCGTGTTGAACTGTCCCTCCGAGCGGACCGTCATCAATCGCAATTGATTGCCCTCACCGCGCAGTTGCGGCTGGGCGTGGACGCGAAAGCGAGCCTTGCCCGACGGCGTGGCGAAGCGCGGCTGATGGAACGTCCTTCCCGCGATCTGGAACTCTTGCTTCGTCCGGTCGATCTCGTGCAATGGCTCGAAACCCGGCACGATGCGAGCAATCATCTCACGGACATTGCAATGACGTTTCAACTCCTGCCAGTTAATCGGCGAGCGCTCGCCGAGGACGAGATGGGCCAGCGAGGCGACGATGTCCACCTCGCCGCGCGGGCCTTGCAAACGAGGCGGGCCGCCATCGCTCAGACGCACGAAATTGAACATCGATTCCTGCGTCGTCGGCTGGTCCTCGTCGCGCGCCAGCACGGGCAGGATGAGCGTCTCCTTCGCCCGTCCCCAGGCATGTCCGGTGTTCAGCGTCGTGCTGAGATAGCAAATCTGATCGAGCTTGCCGATGGCACCATGAGCGAACTTCGCGTCGGGATTGCTGCCGAAGAGGTTGCCGCCCAGGCACAGGGCCGAGCGCATCGCGCCGCTGTCGGCCGCCTTCATGCACGCCATCGTGTCGAGTCCCGGTGAACGCGGCAGACTGACCCCGAGGACGCTCTCCAGCCTGTCGAGAAATACCTGCTTGAGATTCGGAACGACGCCGACGCTCCCCATGCCCTGCACGTTGGAATGCCCGCGGATCGGCAGCAGCCCTGCTTTCGGCTTGCCGACCATGCCGCGAAGCAGGGCCAGGTTGACGATCGCCTGCACGTTGCCGACGCCATGCTCGTGATGCGTGATACCCATCGTCCAGCCGAAGACGACGTGCTTCGCTCGCTGATATCTGTCCGCGATGTCAACGATGATCGCTTGCTCGACGCCGGAACTCTGTTCAATCGCCTCCCAGGGCATCGCGGCCACATGTTCCGCGAACGCCGCGAAGCCCTCTGTCGCCGCCTCGATGAATGCGGCATCCTGCTGGCCGCGCTCGAGGATAGCCTTGGCGACTCCGGTCAATAGAGCGATGTCGCCGCCAATGTGCGGCTGGACATAAAGGCTGGCGATCTTCGTCCCGAAGAGGAGGCTCCAGACATCCGACGGCACGCGGAAATTGACTAGGCCCAGCTCCTTGACGGGATTGATGACGATGACCTGTCCGCCGCGCCGCCGAATGGTCATCAGCGTTCGCATCAGACGAGGATGATTCGACGCGGGATTGCCGCCAATGAGGAAGAAGAGGTCCGATTGCTCGACGTCTTCGAGCGTCACCGTCGCGGTGCCGGTCCCGAGCGCATCGCCCAGGCCAACGCCGCTGGCCTGATGACAGTAGAACGAACAGTTGTTTACGTAGTTCGTGCCGTAGAGCCGGGTGAACAGTTGCAGCAGGAAGCCGGCCTCGTTCGACGATCGGCCACTGGCGTAGAAGAAGTGCTGTTCGGGAGGCGTCGAACGCAGTTGCTCGGCCACGCGCGTGAGGGCCGACTCCCAGTCGAGGACGCGATAGTGCGTGTCGCCGGGGGCAGCGTAAAGAGGGGACGTCAGCCGGCCGCACCATTCGAGTTCGCGCGACGACAGCGTCTGGAGTTGAGCGAGGGAGTAGCGCGAGAAGAAATCGGGACGCAGTCCCTCCTGCATGTCGGCGACCATCGCCTGAAGCGACTTCTTGCACACTTCCGGCCAGTGGCCCATCTCGTTGCGCATGCCGCCGGACTGTCCGCCCATACCGAGAGCGCAGGTCTTGCAGGCATTTCGGGAGCGCATCGCCTTCCAGAGCCGCCAGAAGCCGACCTTACGAGCCATGCGCAGCGTGTACAGGATCGCCGCCCAGCCGCCGCCGCTCTTCATGCGTTTCATGTGACGAGTCTCCCGACAACGCATTGTAGCGATCCTCACTCGCGAAGGGCATCGCCAGCAGGCCGGGGAGCGTCTGCCGCTCCGAATCGTCCAATCCCGCGAGTCCGACCTCGACGCGCTCGCGCATGCGGAACGTCCGCGCCAGCCGATCCCAGAGCGACAGCACGACGGAGAAATTC
>JBBRIK010000864.1:0-3611 GCA_038221045.1 Gemmatales bacterium | reverse complement strand
CGGGCAGGCTCTCGGGGAGCGTTCAACGTCGCGCCGGTCGTCGCATTCCAGAGCATTATCGAGCCGTCCGTGTCAGCGGCGGCAACGATCTTGCCGTCCGGCGACAGCGCCAGCGCCTTGACGCCGGTGGGATAAGCCTGCTGCCGCCAGATCAGCCGGCCCGTCTCCGCCTTGAAGACGCGCACGAGTCCCTCATCGCAAGCGGCGGCCAGCAGCCCTCCACCGGCGACGACAAGCGGGCGGAGCAGGAGTTGTGTTTCTCCCTCCTTGTCCTTCAGCGATAATTGCTGTTTGCCCTTCAGTTCATGGACGGTCAGCGGTTTGTCATGATCGGCGATCAGCAGGCCGTTCTCCCCCGTAAGACAGAAAGAAGCGGTCCAGCCGTGCAGCCGGCGGACGAGCGTTCCTCCGTCCGCCGGCCAGAGGCTCACGCCGGAGTCATCCAGGCCGCTGAGGCAAAGGTGCGTGCCATCGCGGGTGAAGGCGAGCTTCTGAGGTATGGTGTCAACATCGCTGGTTCGGAGGACTCGCCCCGACTCCGTTTGCCAGAGGCGAACGAAGCGGGCGCTGTCGGCCGCGGCGAGCAGCTTGCCGTCGGGCGAGAAAGCGACGCAGTTGATGGGGATCTTGCCGAATTCGAGCGTCCGCAGCAACCGGCCGCTGCTCGCCTCGCGCAGCCGGATCTCGTGCTTGCCGCTGACGCAAGCGAACGTCTTGCCATCGGGAGCGAGAGCGAAGGCGTGAAGAGGCCCGCGGTTCGATTCAAGATTAGCGAGGTGCTTGCCGTTGGAGGCGTCCCAGAGGCGCACGAAGCCGTCGTGTCCCGCCGAGAGGACCTTCTTCCCATCCGGCGTGAAGGCGAGTGCAAAGACGGTCGCGCCATGACGCCAGCGCAGGCTTCCCAGGCGCGAGAGTGCATGCGCGGGCAGAGGGTCGCTAGCGTCCTTCTCCTGCGCGGCGAGCGGAGCCAGGAGCAGAACCAGGAGTGGAATCGCGATCCAGGCACGTCCCATCGCTCATCCTCCTCATTACTGGCCGCGGCTCCCGAGTTCGCTGGCCGTGATGCACAACGTCAACCAGCTTGCACCGAGCAGAATGCCGCCCAGAACGTCGCTGAAGTAATGCGCGCCGAGGTAGATTCGACTGAAGTCGATGGACACGACCAGCAGTCCTAGCCCGGCCATCGTGAGATACCTGGAACGACGATCCAGCTTCGTCTTTCGCACCAAATAGATGAGGAATCCAAAGACCGCTATCGAGCCGGAGGCGTGGCCGCTGGGAAAGCTCTTATTGGTCTCGCGGACGAGCGAATCCTTGAACTCCGGTCGAGTCCGATCGAAATACTGCTTCGTCGTATAATTCGACAGCCCAGTCCCAATCCCACAAGCGAGGAACGCCAGCGCTGCCGAGCGCTGGCCGCGCCGCCAGAACAGGATCGCTCCGAGCGGCACCAGCACGGTCAGCGTCTCGACCGCTCCCACCTGCGTCAGAGCGACGAAGAGCACGCGGAGGAAGGGTGCGTGTTCGCGATTCTCCTGCAGTTCGGTGCCCAACTCACGGTCGAAATGCACGAGATCGCCGCCCACCGTGACCTCGTTGGCAATCAGCAGAAACAAGGTGACAAACACCGCGATCAGCAGCAGAGCGAGGATCACGTGGCCAACCGGGAATCGATTCATCGAGCGGTCTCACCTGGCACGGGACGATTCGGCCTTGCCGCTTGCGGCGTAGCGGTGATTCGGGCGGCGAGACAATTGCAGTTTCTCCACTTTACGCCAGCGTGAAAGACGCGACAAGCCAGTAGGTCCGGCGCGCCGAGCCGGACCTGTACTGGGATGCTGCTCACTGTGCGCTGTTATCGATGCATCCGGCAAGTGACCTCGCAGTACAGGTCCGGCTCGGCTCGCCGGTCCTACCCGAGACGCTGTGACGCGCCCGGTAGGTGCCGCGAGCCGAGCGGCACCGGTACTGCGATGTCGCTCGCCGGATTCACCGTCCACGGCGCACCGTGAGCAACATCGCAGGACAGGTCCGGCTCGGCTCGCCGGACCTACTGGCCGCGAAACAAAAAGAACCCGCTCTCCAGAGGAGAGCGGGTTCTCGATTGTTTCCCGATTGTGCGAGGCGAGTCTCAGCCGACGAGGGCCTTGATCGGCTTGCCGTCGGCGATGGCCAGCGGGCGGCCGAGATTGTCGCGAACCTGAGTCGTCGGATCGATGCCCAGACCTTTGAACAGCGTGGCGTAGAGATCGCCCAGAGTCGTCGGGCTGTCCTTGACGTCGGTGCCGTCGGCGCTGGTCTCGCCGTAAACCTGACCGCCCTTGATGGCGCCGCCGCCGACCACAACCGACCACACCCGGCCCCAGTGATCGCGGCCGCCGTTCTGGTTGATGCGCGGCGTCCGGCCGAACTCACCCATCCACACCACGACTGTGTTCTTCCACAGGCCGCGCTCGTCGAGTTCCTTCACGAGGTTGCCCATGCCCTTGTCGAGGCGCGGGCCGTTGCCGGTGCGGATCGTTTGGAAAATGTTGCCGTGATTGTCCCAGCCGCCCAGGTCGATCTCGACGGCGCTGACGCCCTTCTCGACCAGCTTGCGAGCCAGCAGACAGCCCATGCCGAAACGGTTGTTCATGCCGCCGTAGGCGTCGATGACGCTCTTGGGTTCCTTGCTGACCTCGAAGATCGTCCGCAACGGCGACACGGTCAGATCGAAAGCCTTCTTGTAGATCGTCTGATGCGCCTGGGCAGGGCTGCCGGCCGACTCGCGATCCTTGGCTTCCTCGATATGCGGGAACTGGCTCTTCGAGAACGTGTCTTCGACGTTGTAGAAGAGGCGCTGGCGGCGGCGGATGCGCTCCTGTTGTTCCTGATCGGTGCCGCCCAGGCTGGCCGGCGGCTTGATGTTGGCGGGGGGCTGGCCGGCGTCGCGGACCGTGAAGGGAGCGTTACTCATGCCGAGGAAGCCTGGCCCAATCTGCTGGGCGGTGCCGCCGATGCCGATGAAGCCGGGCAGAGGCAGGTCCTTCGGAGTGACGAGCGAGGAGACGAGCGAGCCGACGGCAGGGAACTGAACGACGGGGCTGGGCTGGCGTCCGGTGTTCATCAGGACGGTGCCGCGCTCGTGGCTGCCTTCGTTGGTGACGAGCGAGCGGATGATGGCCAGCTTGTCGAACTGCTCGGCGACGGTCGGCAGGACTTCGGAAATCTTGACGCCGGGGGCCTTCGTCTCGATCTGCTTGAATTCGCCGCCGTTCTGGCTCTCGGGCTTGAGGTCCCAGAGGTCCATGTGGCTGGGGCCGCCGCCCATCCAGAAGACGATGAGGCTCTTGGATTCCTTCTTCAGTTTGTCCTCGGCCGCGCGGAGGCCGCTGAGGAACTGCATGCCAGGAATGGCCATTGCGGAGTAGCCGGCCATGTGGCTCAGGAAGTGACGGCGGTTCATCATGTGGTCCAACCCCTCTGAGTGTTTGATTCGATGCTTCCGGTCAGTTTCGCCGGCTTTGAGTGTGCTGTCAAGGCTCCAGTCGGCCTTCGCTGTCATTCGGGATAACTTTCTGACGCCCTTTTCCCTTCAGGAGTTCCCGGTTTCCGAAAAAATCTTCAGAGAC
>JBBRIK010000863.1:0-3612 GCA_038221045.1 Gemmatales bacterium | reverse complement strand
GCGTGACGGCTACGTTAACACAACGTCACGCGGAGCGTGACGGCTACTTTGGGTCTGGCGAAGCGTTCGCGAACATAGTAGCATGAAAGAAGATATCCTGCCTCCGACGATGGACTCCTTCCCATGATCGACCGCCATTATCGCTTGTCGCGTCGCAAGTTCCTGGCCTCGGCCGCCTCGGCGTCCGCCGCCGCCATGACACTCAGCACCGAGGATGCCGGCGCCGAAGTTCCTGCGAACTTTCGCACCAAGCCCGGCAAACCTTCTCTCGACGGACGCAAGCCGCTGGCCGTCATTGCGACCGTCTATCGTCCTTTGTCGCACGCCTACCACATCGCGGGCCGCTTCGTTCACGGCTACACCCTGCAAGGACAGTTCCACGTCCCACACCACTACGTCCGCTCGCTCTACGTCGATCAGAAGCCGGACAACGACCTCTCGCGCGAACTGACGCGCGATCACAAAATCAACGTTACGCGCACCGTTGCCGAGGCCCTTACCCAGGGAACGGGCAAACTGGCCGTCGAGGGCGTCCTTCTGATCGGTGAGCACGGCAACTATCCGCGCAACGACAAGGGGCAAGTTCTCTATCCGCGTTACGAGTTCTTCAAGGAAATTGTCGAGGTGTTCAAGAAGACGGGGCAGAGCGTGCCGGTCTTCAACGACAAGCACCTGTCGTATAGCTGGCCTCGCGCCAAGGAGATGTTGGCCTGGTCGAAGGAGTTGAACTTCCCGCTGATGGCCGGGTCGAGCCTGCCCGTCACCTGGCGCTTGCCCGAACTGGAACCGAAGATCGACACGCCCTTCGAGGACGCCCTCGTCGCCGCCTATGGGCCGATCGAGATTTATGGCTTCCACGCCCTCGAAACGCTGCAAGTGATGCTCGAACGCCGCAAGGGAGGCGAAACCGGCGTCAAGGCCGTCACCTGTCTGACCGGCAAGGACGTCTGGAAGGCCGGCGATCAGGGCAAGTGGAGCTGGGAACTGCTGGAGGCCGCCCTGTCACGCAGCGAGACAATCACTCTGGGCGATCTGCGTAAGAACGTCGGCTCGACGCCCGTGGCGAAGATGCCGTCCTCGCCTGCTCTCGCTTTCCTCATCGAATACATCGACGGCACCCGCGGCACCATCGTCCTGCTCAATGGCCATATGCAGGATTTCTGCTTCGCCGGCAAGATCAAAGACGAGAAGAAGCCGGTCTCGTGCCTGTTCCAGTTGCCCGGCCAGCCCGGCGCTCGCTACTTCGACGCTCTGACGCACAATATCGAGAAGCTCTTTGCGACAGGCAAAGCCCCGTATCCGATCGAGCGGACGCTGCTGACGAGCGGCGTCCTCGATGCGGCGATGGAGAGCCATCAGCAGCGCGGGATGCGCACCGAGACGCCGGAGTTGAACGTCAAGTACGCCGCCCCCGCCGAGAGCGGCTTCCTCCACGGCACCGTCACCAGCCCCGCCTGAGACGATGACTCTTCTGCGCCGTTTTGCCGTTCTGGCCGTGCTGATGATCTGGCAGGGCGGCTTCGTCTTCTACGCCGGCATCGTCGTCCCCGTGGCGATGTCCGTCCTTCGTCCACCTTCCCAGCAGTCGTTCGTGACTCTCGTCGTCACGCGCTATCTCAACTTCATCGGCCTTGTCGCCCTCACCGTCCTCGCGCTCGACCTCGTCTGGACGCGCGATCAGGGGGTGCGTTGCCGATCAATTCGCTGGTTGTTGTGGGCATTGATGGGCGTTGCGCAGGCGGCGTTATTCTGGATTCATCCGCGCCTCAGCGACTACATGGATCCTGTCGGGCAGGTTATCACGAATCGTGATGCGCTCTATCCGCTGCATCGAGCCTATCTGTCGATCAGTGCGGGCCAATGGCTCTGTGCGACGGTATTCGTCGTGTTGACGTTGCGAGTTTGGAAGGAGTTGGATGAAGGGAGGGGGGAAAAGAGAGGAGTAGAAACGAAAAAAGTCCGCTGTTGATAGCCTTGGCGTCGCCCAGTCACCAAAGCCACCACCCAGCGGACAATAGTAAAGATAACTCACTTTTTCAGGAACGCAAGCAGAAAAGACAGCACTTTCACATTTTTTTTCAGAATCTTCCAGAAGTTGTCATACGTTCACTCCCGTGAGCCTCTGCAACGCGGCCCGCGTATAAAGAATCGGAGAGCGCTCGTTTGGGAACCCGAAGATCAAGGGAAGCGGAAACCTCATCAGAATGGATCGGGTGCCGCACGCATGAAGGACGAATTTGTCAACCACCAAGGCCCCACACGTCCACTCGGCGATAACCGGCCGCGTAAAGGTCGTTTTTCTTCCTATCCAGAACCAGCCGATGCGCGTGGCCGTCGAACTTGAGATAGTGATCCGGCACGCTGGCCTTGTTGTCCTTCGAGGCGTCGGGAAGCGGATTGATCTTCCACAGAGCGAGAAAGCCGGAACCGCCTCCCCCTGCGCCGATCAGCCATTCGCCGCTCGGATGGAAAATGAGATGATTGACGATGCCCTTCTGCTTCTTTGCTCCCGTGGCGAGACGGACCTTGGGCTTGCGCCACTCCCATACTTCGACGTGTAGCGGACCCTCGAACCCATCGACGTTGCCGACCTGACCGATGCCGCCAGCCGCTAGCAGAGTGCCGTCGGGTGAGAAGGCGAGCGAGCGAATGCCGCCGATGGAACGCTTTCGCTGGCGCGGATCGTATGTGTAGAGGGCCGGAACCTGGAAGGTCGAGACGTTCTTGCCCGTCTCCGTCTCCCAGACGCGCACCTCGCCATGACGGTCGCCCGACGCGAGATGTTTCCCATCAGGGCTGACGGCGACGGCGTAGAGCGCGGTCACATGGCCCTGCGGCGTCAGTTTGGCATGGCCCTCAAGAGAGCGGATCGCCTTGCCGCTGGCCGCGTCCCAGATCTTCACCAGCATGTCGTCGCCGACGGAGACGAGGCGCGAGCCATCCGGCGTCAGGATCGCATCGCGAATCCATCCCTGATGGGCCTCGATGGAACGGATGGGTTCTCCTTTGACGGAGTCCCACCAGATCAACTGGCGATCGTAACTTCCGGAGATGACGACTGACTTGAGCGCGACGAGCGCGGAGACGTAACCCTCGTGCTTCGTCCAGCACGCGACCGCATCGGGCTTTTTCGTGGCCGGATCGAAGACGTAGATGCCGTTATCGTCGCTGCCGGCGAAGAGGCGTCCGCTTTCGGGTTCCTGGGACAGCGAGTAGAAGACGCCGCCGTGCTTGAACGTGGAGACGGTCTTCACCTTCGCGGGATCGATCGCCATGAGAGAGAACTCCGGGCGCTCGCGGCTCTGCAAGGGCGTGTGCAAAGCCGCAAGCGGCAACTCACGCCAGAATCGCCTTGATCGGCTTCGCGTCTTCGGGAACCAGCGGAATCGGACGCGCGCCGAGATGATAGTTCTTCTTCGGATTGATCCCGGCGGCGGCGAAGATCGTCGCGGTGACATCGCCGGCGCCGACCTTGCCGTCAGTGACCGTCTGGCCGTTCTGATCCGTCTTGCCGTACACCGCTCCGCCCTTGACGCCGGCGCCGATGAAGGCGCACGACCAGGCGCTGGCGAAGTGATCCCGGCCAAGGTCCTTGTTGATGGCCGGCGTTCG
>JBBRIK010000862.1:0-3615 GCA_038221045.1 Gemmatales bacterium | reverse complement strand
GGCTCCAGTATTCCTGAGGTCTTCTTGCTCTGGCCCGGAGAAAGCGTGCCGTGGCATTCGTTACCGAAACAGGCCGAAAAACCGTTTGGTGCTAGAATCAGGAGGTGAACACGATTGGCCCAGCGCCGAACTACCCGATCTGCGATGTGACCCATTGGCCAGCCGTTGGCGACGAGATGATGGGATCGAAGCCGAAGTGTTGGTTGGTACGACCTGATGACAACGTCAAGTGGCTCTTCAAGGAGAAGCACCGGCTTAACTCGGAAGACGATTGGTCCGAAAAGATCGCCTCGGAACTCGCCGGGCTGATGGGACTGCCTCATGCTACCGTCGAACTCGCCGAGCGGAACGGGCAACGCGGCATCATTACGCGCGACCTGGTCAGCGAAATCGGAGCTGAGGAACTGATCCCCGGTAACAGTTTACTTGTCGAGGATGATCCGCTCTACCCAAGCGAACTCTTCTACCACGTCGCCCAGCACACCGTCGAGCGACTGTTCCGAGTGCTTGCCAACCGGTCCGTGGGACTCCCCCCAGGTTGTAATCTCAGCACGGAGATTATTGACGCTCGCGATCTCTTCATCGGCTATTTACTGTTCGATGCCTGGATTGGGAATACCGATAGGCACCATGAGAACTGGGCTGTTCTGAAAGTGGGTGACGGCCGACATGTCCTCTCACCCAGTTTCGATCACGCTGCCAGTTTGGGACACAACATCCAGGACGCTCAACGCCAGGAGCGGCTGACAACCAGGGACGGCAACCGGAGCCTGGCCAGTTTCGTCGTTAAAGCACGGTCCGCCTTCTATCGGACGGAAACGGACAGCAAGCCTGTATCAACCAGCGAAGCCTTTCGGTTGGCGCTCGCCGCCTGTCGAAAAGCCGGAACTTACTGGCTCGATCGACTTCACAAAGTGGACTACGAGCAAACAACCGACATTGTTCGTCGAGTCCCGAGTGCGATAATGCCCGATGTCGCGAAGCAGTTTGCCGAAGGCATACTCCGCGAGAATCGAACACGATTGCTGACAATCGAGGCCTAGAAGTATTCACGATGCTAACCGAATTTCCGATGTTGTTCGTTTCGTGGCGAAGTACGAGGACCCGGCGCATTTATCCTGTGGGCCGCCTCGAATTTGACGCGATTACGACGAGCTACAGATTTTGCTACATCAACTCCGTAAACCAGGCGGTGGAGGGGGGATTCACTCCTCTTCTGGAGTTCCCGCGTCTCGACGCCGTCTACCGCGCCAAGCAGATTTTCCCTCTCTTCGCGAACCGGCTGATGCCCCCCGGTCGCCCAGGGTATGCCTCGTTTCTCACGAACCTGGGTCTTGACCTCGGCGATGCCCACCCGCTGGCGATTCTGGCCCGGACTGGGGGACGCCGAGAGACAGACCAGATCGAATTGTTCCCCGTCCCATCACGGGACGACTCCGGCTGCTACACCACGCACTGCCTACTGAGGGTGCTCCGGTATAGGCCCCAACCAGCGACCGAGGAGCGAATCGCCCGACTCCTGCCCGATGAGAAACTATTCGTCATGCCAGATCCCCAGAACCCGACCGATCCGAACTCCCTCGCGGTGCGGACGAATGACAATTTTCTGCTCGGCTACCTGCCCGCCTACCTTACGTCCGACCTATGGACACTTCCGGAGAAGTGTCCCGCGACGGAAGTGAGAGTGAGTCGTGTGAATCTACCGCCGGCCGAGGGCCATCACCGTCTTCTGTGCAGGCTCGTGTCGCGCTGGCCTGACGGGTTCCAACCGTTCGCTGATGGGTCCTTCCAACCAATCAACCCAGTCGAGGCGCAACTGCAACCCGTCTGAAAGCTCGATAGAAACGTGGCACTTCAGGAGAAAGGCGCTCCGCAATCCTGTCGCGGCTTCGATTCTGCTGTTCCTCTTTTCTGCGCAGAAAGCTCTTGGGGTCTGTTTGTGCTAATCTTTGCCTATCTCGCGCCCGTGCTTGTCCTCATGATCGCCGGCGCCCTTGGCGGGCTGTTGTTCGGGGCGTTCCTCACAACGCTCCTGAGATCGTGGGCCCCTGAGCCGGAGCGATTCGTGCGACCCTGTTTGCTTGTCGGAGCCTCACTCGGCGCTCTGTGTGCCCTCGTTCTGTGCATCGCGCAACTGATCCACCTCCGGTGAGAGTGGGTCCTGGATTGAGTTTTCGGTTCGCCTTCCGCGATAGGGGCAGGCAGGAAGTGTGTATAGTGAATACGCTTCCTTCCATCGGCCAGGGTGCGTCATGTCCTCTCTCATCTACGATTACGACGTCCTTGTCGTCGGTGCCGGCCACGCCGGTACGGAGGCCGCTCTCGCCGCCGCGCGCATGGGCCTGCGCACCGCCCTCCTTACCATGAACGCCGACATGGTCGGTGCCATGAGTTGTAACCCGGCCATTGGCGGCGTCGCCAAGGGGCAGATCGTCCGCGAGATCGACGCCCTCGGCGGCGCGATGGGCGAGGTCATCGACGCGACCGCCATCCAGTTCCGCATGCTGAACCTCACCAAGGGGCCCGCCATGCACAGTCCGCGCGCCCAGGCGGACAAGAAGCTCTACCAGCTCACGATGAAACATCGCGTCGAGGCGCAGGACAACCTGACGCTGCGACAGGAAATGGTTGAGGGGTTGCTGCTGGAACGCGGAGCGCGGAACGCGGAGTGCGGAGCCGAAGAAGAAAACCAGGGAGAATCGTTCCGCACTCCGCGTTCCGCGTTCCGCGTTACGGGTGTTCTTGCGGCGGGGGAGACGCTCTATCGCGCGAAGGCCGTCGTCCTGACGACGGGGACGTTCCTCAAGGCGATCATGCACACCGGCGAGTCGAAGGCACGCGGCGGGCGCGCCGGCGATCAGTCGGCCGAGATGCTCAGCGACAGCCTTGCCTCCTGCGGCTTTGAGCTGGCCCGCTTCAAGACGGGGACGCCGTGCCGCCTCAATGGACGGACCATCGACTTCTCGAAGTGCGAGCCGCAGCCCGGCGATGACAATCCCCGCCCGTTCAGCTTTCTCACCGAACGCATCACCCAGGCGCAGATGATGTGCCACATCACCTACACGACGGCCGACGTTCACGACGTCATTCGCCAAAACCTCCACCGCGCTCCCATGTACAGCGGCCAGATCCAGGGACGCGGGCCACGCTACTGTCCCTCCATCGAGGACAAGGTCGTTCGCTTCGCCGACAAGGATCGGCATCAGATCTTCCTCGAACCCGAGGGCCGCAATACCCTCGAATACTACTGCAACGGTATCTCCACCAGCCTGCCGCGCGACGTGCAGCAGGACATGCTCAAACGCATCCCCGGCCTCGAGAACGCCGAGGTCATGCGCTGGGGCTACGCCGTCGAATACGACTACGCGCCGCCGACACAGCTCTTTCCGACGCTCGAAACCAAGTTCGTCCAGGGACTCTATTTCGCCGGTCAGATCAACGGCACGACAGGGTATGAAGAAGCCGGCGCTCAGGGACTGATGGCGGGCGTCAACGCCGCCCTGAAGATCAAGGGTGAGCCGCCGCTGGTTCTCGATCGCAGTCAGGCCTACATCGGCGTCCTCATCGACGACCTCGTCACGCGCGGCGTCGATGAGCCCTATCGCATGTTCACAT
>JBBRIK010000861.1:0-3623 GCA_038221045.1 Gemmatales bacterium | reverse complement strand
GATTCGGTTCGAGGCACTGGTAGGTATTGGGGAAGGTGTGGCCTTCGTCGAGGATGAGCAGTTCGTGCAGGAGCGTGGTGCCGGTGCGCCAGTGGCCGATGATGAAGATGGGTGCGTCCTTGAGGCGGACACGGTCGATCTTGCTGCCATACCACGCATGCTGGAGCAAGCGGAGCAGTGTGTGAAAGATGCTAACGAGGGTGACGATGAAGGCGATATAGAGATGCCGCCAGGAGACGGCGAAGCGATTGCGAGTCAGGACGCGCATCCAGGCGAAGAAGTCGCAGCCCCCCCAGATGCGCGGCGTCCATTCGCGTTTGGGAGGCGAGTTGCTGTCCGCCGGTTGGGTCATCTCGTCTCTCTTGCTCCGTTGCGCTCCATGAGTCAGATGCTTATTGTGCGGGAGACGCCAGACGATACAAGGCGAGC
Source organism: Gemmatales bacterium (assembly GCA_038221045.1). GTDB lineage: Bacteria > Planctomycetota > Planctomycetia > Gemmatales > Gemmataceae > JBBRIK01. The sequence goes on along the minus strand of JBBRIK010000861.1, from coordinate 3,194 downwards.
ATTTTCGGGGTTGTCTTCTTCGGAAGGGCTGACTAGGATTATCAACGTGATGCTTTTTCGAGAAATCGAGAGGCAGATTGGACGCGGCGTGGAGCAGCGGCCTAGCTCGCCAGGCTCAACCGAGTAACTCCAAACAATACAAGCCTCGATCCGCTTACATCGAGCACTTGGGAGTTGTTCTCGTCATGGGCTGCATCAGGGGAGACCTTGATGCGAACACCTGTCAAAGTCGGGGAAGCCTCAAGCGGTGGTGATCCCGAGCCAAGCTCTGATGTACCCATCAGAGAAGGTGTAGAGACTTGATGGCAGGCATCCTCCCGGTGAAAGCCGAAGGATGAAGGGAAAGTCCAGACCACAAACCGACAGAGTCGGGCAGCGAAAGCTGTAGTGGTACGCATAACCTGGAGGTCGTAGGTTCAAATCCTACCGCCGCAACTCGAACCCCTGGGAAGGAGGGACTTACACAAGTCCGTCTTTTCCAGGGGTTTCGTTATTCCTCCCTTGCAACACCGATGGCGGAGCAACTTCTTGCCGCTTGCGGCTTCGCAATCTTCTGCGAAGCCGCAAGCGGTAAGAAATCGGCCCCATCCCTTTCGAGAGCGAGCAGATGGCTCTGTGGCGAGCAGGCGTCGGCCTGATCCTGGTTCTCGCCCTCGGCACGCCTCTTCTGCTGCCGCTGTTGGACCTCCTCTTCACTCCCGAAGCCTGGCTGGCCTGGAAGGAAGGATCGCGTCTCCTCGACCTGGCGACGAATTCCGTCCTTCTTGTCGCCGGCGTGTTGCTGCTGACCCTTCCCCCTGGCGTCGCGCTCTCCTTCCTGCTTTATCGCACCGATCTGCCGGGCCGAAAAACGTTGCGCTTCCTCATCCTGCTGACTCTCTTCGTCCCATTACCATTGCTTGTCTCCGGCTGGATGGCGGTCGATTCCTGGAGCGGCACCTTTGGGCTGTCGGGCCTCTCCGCCGCCGTGATCCTGCACAGTCTCGCCAGTCTGCCCTGGGTCGTTCTGCTCACGGGCCTCGGCCTCGGTTGGGTCGAGCGCTCCCTTGAAGAAGACGCCCTGACGGCGGCGCATCCCGCTCGCGTCCTGTTCCGCGTCACTCTGCCGCGCGCCCGCCTGGCGATTGCCGCCTCGGCCCTCTGGCTGGCTGTGCAAACGTCCTCCGAGATCGGCATCACCAATCTGTTTCAGGTCCGCACCTACGCGGAAGAGGTCTACACGCAGCTCGTCCGTCCCGACACTTCCTCGGCCGAATGGAGCGCCGATCTGCTGACCGGACGCGCCGTCGCCGTCGCGCTCCCCTCGCTGCTGCTGGCCGCCCTCGTCGTGCTGGTGGGAGTGCGCCGAGGCCAGACGCGATTGCCGCCCCTGGACGCCGCGACGATTCCTCTCGTGTTTCGACTCGGCCGAATCCGCAGCCTGATGACGCTGTTCGCGTTCGTCATCGTCTGCGGGTTGATTGCGATTCCGATGGCGGGACTGTTCTGGAAAGCGGGACTGTCAGGCTCACCGTTGCGCTGGTCTCCCGAAGCCATGCGCGACCAGTTCGACGCCTCATTCCGTACCGGAGCAGCGTCGATCGCGCAATCGCTTCTGCTCTCGGGCTGGGTGGGCGTTCAGACCGCACTGCTGGCCTTGCTGGCGTGCTGGCTGGCGCGCGACAGCCGACCCTTCCGCATCCTTGCCGGGAGTATGGTGGTGCTGGCCTTCGCGCTGCCGGGTCCTATCGTCGGCCTGGGGATGAAACAGACAATCACTCACCTGATGAACCTGACGGACTCGGAGATGGTGGCCCGTGCGTTGTATCATGGCCCTTCCTTGCTGCCGGTGGCGTGGGTGCAGTCGGTCCGGCTGTTTCCGATGGCGATGGTGCTGTTGTGGCCGGTCGTGAGGCTGCTGCCGCGAAACCTTCTCGAATCCGCCCGGCTCGAAGGAGCGACTCCCGTACAGGAGCTTCGGCGCATCGTCTTCCCGCTCGTGTTCCGATCCTGGCTGCTGGCGGTCGTCGTCGTTGGTGCATTGTCGCTCGGCGAGATCAGCGCCAGCAAGTTGGTCAGCACGCCGGGGTCGTATCCCTTTGCCGTGAAACTGTTCGCGGATTTGCACTTTGGCGTGGGCGGCGACCTTGCGGCTCGCTGTCTGCTCCTGCTTGCCGCCGTCGCCGGAATGACCGGGCTTGCCTCGACGGCAATCTCTTCTACGGCAAGACGGCGCGGATAAACCCCGCCGCTCGCTTCGCTGAACTATCTTCAAGCCGTCCCCCGTTTCAGCCGATCTATTCATTGTCCCTCGTACAACCCGCTCGCCCAGCTTTACCACTCCCTTGCGCTTGCCCCTTTGAACCGGACGCGATTCGGGATCCTTGAGGGATTCAAGGCGAAAGGGAACTCATGAACCGTTCACGATGGATGTCAGGCTGGACGTGTCTATTCCTCGCCCTCGCCTGGGCAGCGATGGGAATGCCGGCGCAGGCGCAGCACGGTCTTGCCCTCTCCGGAGGCGGAGCAGTCAACCGCTCAATGGGTGGAACGGCGACCGCCGCCCCCCTGGATGCACTGGGCGCACTGTTCTGGAACCCGGCCACGCTGAGCGGGCTGAAGTCATCGGAACTAACCATCGGCGCCGAGGCACTGTTCCCGCACCCGAGGGTCGAGTCGAACGTCAGGGCCAATGGCCTGGGATTCCGCGCTCCTCCGATCGCACTGGCCGGGTCAACGGACAGCGATAACGCCGGCGTTGTGCTGCCCAATATCGGCCTGGCATATCGGCCATGCGATTCCAACATCACCTATGGCCTGGGAGTGTTGACGGTAGGAGGCTTCTCGACGAACTATCCCGCCAGCGGTTTGGTTGGCGGCAACCCGGTCCTGACGCCGCAAGCGCCCAACGGCGTCGGCTTTGGCAACATCGCCGCGAACTTCCAGCTCTTTCAGGTGACGCCCGCGGCGTCGATCCAGTTGACCGATCACCTGGCCGTCGGTTTCGGACCGATCCTCGATCTGGCCGTCCTTCATGTCGATCCCTTCATCTTCGCCGCCCCGGACGATGCCAACAGAGACGGCTTCGCCACATATCCCAACGGCCAGCATTCGCCGTTTCACTTCGGCGCCGGCTTCCAGGCAGGCGTTTTCATGACGACCGACGCCGGCTGGAACTTCGGAGCGAGCGTGAAGAGTCCGCAGTGGTTCGAGCG
>JBBRIK010000860.1:0-3628 GCA_038221045.1 Gemmatales bacterium | reverse complement strand
GTGTGCGATTGTCCGATTCGGCAGGCGAACGGGGCCAGTAATGGCCCATGCGCACCAAGTTAAACTTGGGAACGAGGAAGCCATTCCCCTGTCCTGGTTTCTCCTCCAGCCCCCTTCAGAGATCGTCCAGCTTTTACGGGCCGATCTCCGAAGGGTTCGTCAATTGCGTTTCCACCGCTGGATCCCTGGGCTTTTTTTCCGGCGTCGCACAGGTCACCAGGTTATGCGCCAACACGATCAATGCCACCTGGCAACCCGCTCGCTTCAGCCCTCGGCCACTGAAGCGTCTCAATTTCCGATGCTGCTTCCAGTCCGCGTTCACCAACTCCACCGTCTGACTGCGTTGCCGATACAACTGCTTCGCCTCGGCCGTCGCCATCCGCTGCCGCAACGCTTCGATCTGCTCCTCGTGTTCGCTGCGGCTGATCGTGCGGCCTTTCTCCGGCGCGGGCGTACACGCGGCCTGCTGTGGACACCCTTGACAATGTACCGGCGGGCAACGGTATTGATGCAGCACCACCAACTCCACGCCCGAACGCTTCTGAGGGCTGGATCCCTGGTTCACCAACCGATGCCCTTGGGGACACCCATAGTCTGCTCCGACGGCAGCCAGGTAAACGCGCTCTTGGGCAGTTGCTTGGACGAACCCTCTTGAGGCAGAGGAGCCAACAGGGTCGCTCCCGCCGCGGCCGCCGCCGCCAGGTCGGCCCCGCCCGCATAGGCCGTGTCCGCCAGCACCTTCCGCAAGGGCTGCCCCAGCAACTGTTCCGTCCGCGTCAGCATCGGCTTCAACAAGCCCGCATCGCTGGCTTGAGCCTACACGCCGTAGCCCAGAATCAGCGGCGAATCCAGGTCGTCCAGCACCTGCACCTTGTAAAGCGGACGGAAGACCTTTTCCTTGTCCAACGCCACCACCGCTTCGGAGTCCGACAGGCTGACGACGATAGTGGTCCGCTGCTTGCGCTTGGAAGATCGCTTCTGCTGGTTGCGTTGTTGCAACTGCTCCAGCCGCTGTTGCGCTCGATGCGACCGTGTCCGCTGCTGCTGGCGTCCCTGAGGGCTTTGGGCCATCCAGGCGGGCCGGGCAGGAGCCGACGCTTCGGAGGCCGGAGCGTCGAGAGATGCAGGGGGGGGTCGATAGAGGCCGGGGCATCGACAGAGGCAGGCGTCTCGGGGACCCCAAGGGGAGGGAACGCGGAGGCCAGAACGTCCGCGGGCAGAGGGGGTTCGGGGGCCGGAGCGTCCGCCGTTGCCAATTGTTCGATGCGCCGGATCAAGGTCGTCTCGTTGACCAGTTTGTGCCGCGAGGCATTGGCGGCGACCAGCGTGCCATCCAGAGAACCGCGTTGGGCCGGGGTGAACTCCTGGGCCACCGCCTGATGCAACACTTGGCGGTTGAGTTCGTCCAGCACGGGGGCGATGCGGTCGCGGAAAGCGTACCAGCACGAGCGAGACGGCCAGGCGCCGCGCAGCAGCCAGCGCAGGGGTTCGCATTCGCGGGCATCGCGGTGCCAGAGGGCGGGGCTGTGCTGTCCCCGTTGGGTTTCGTACAAGACGGCGCGCAGCAGCAGGGCCGGGGAATGGGGGAGGGAACCAACGCCGGCATAGGCTTGCCAAAGGGGGTTCAAGTCGAGTCGCCCGACGGCCTGCTCGATGCGTCGGGCGAGATGCTCGTCGGGAAGGCGTTGGGCCAGTTCGAGCCTTCGGGGGTCGTCGTCGTGCCAGGGCGGGGGAGCAAAACGCGGGTCCGGACTGGCAGAGGGCGAGGGGGAGGCTAGGATAACCACGGGAGGAACTCCTGCATCGGATGCGTCTGTGGTAAGCCATCATTGCAGCTGTTCCTCCCTTCTTTGTCCAGTTCATTTGCGTAACTCGTTGATACACAAAGCCCGCAAAGCTGGACGATCTCTTCAGAGGGCTTTTGCTTGTAGCCCGGTCCTTCAGGGCCGGGCGGTCTGCCGGTCAATTCCGAACGTCCTCAGACTGGGGCAGATTCGGCCCGGCCTCGCGCGTATAATTCAACAGATCGTTCATTCCCGCCGTGGTCCTGGGAGGCAGCCCATGCACTGGCTCGATTTCATTCTCATTCTCGTGCTGGGCATCGGCGGCTTGCTCGGACTTCGCAGCGGACTGCTCTGGCAGATCGCGCGCATCGTCATCTTCGCCTTCGCCATCTATTGCTGCATCAATTATCACGAGGTGCCCGCAGGCTGGATCAAGGACACCTTCACCGGCCTGAGCGATGGCACTACCTGGCTCGTCGCCTACATCATCACCTTCCTCGGCGTCTGTCTTGCCGGCTTCCTTATCACGTTCATTCTCGAAGGCGTTCTCAAGGCGGCGAACCTCAAACCGATCGACCGTATCCTCGGCGCTCTCGTCGGCGTCCTCAAGGCGGGTCTGGTCTGCGGCGGCGTCCTCACCGGCGTCGTCCTCTATGGCCCCGCTCAGACGAAGGAAGCCATCGGCGATTCCTATCTCGCACCGCAACTGCTCGAAGGGATGCGCTACGTCCTGGCCGCGGTGCCGGAGAAGGTCAAGGACGAACTGGGCGATTCGCTGGAGAAGATCAAGAAGCAGCACGCCGACAAGTTCCGCGACAGCCGCGCCTCGCGGAACCCCTCTTGATGCCCACTCATGAGTTGATCGTCCGGCTCAACGGCGTGCAGGCCGCGTTCAGTCCGACCGGCCGGCTGAACGCGCATCAGCCGCGCGTTTGTACCTCTGTCAGCGTCTTCGTCTACAGCGCGGGCCGTCGCGTCCTGCACACCCTGCTCGACGTTGGTCCCGGCGTCGCCGAGGCGATCCAGGCGCCCAACCTCTTCCCCGACCCCTTCCCGCTCGACTGGCTGCTGCTCAGTCATGGCCACGCCGATCACTTCATGGGCCTGGAACTGCTTTCCGGCGACCTGCGTCACTGGGCGCGCGAGGAGCTGGCCCGCTCCGGCCGGCTGCGCATCCACGCCCTGCCCAGCACGTTCGCCGAAACCGTGGGCGCTCACTTTGGCTATATCACTCAGCAGGCCAATCACAGCCCGGCCGAGGCTGGCGTCCCCTTCACGCTCTGGCAGGACGGCGACGCCTCCCTTCAGGTGACCTTCCTCGAAGTCCTGCACTTTCGGCAGTCGGTGAGCAGCGTCTTCAGCTTCCGCGATGGACAGGGCGGCGAGGCGCGCGTCGTCTGTCTCTTCGACTTCGGCGATTTTTATCCTCCCGAGTCGCCGCAATATCAGGCCGGACATCGCTCCGATCATCCGCTGCTCCGGAAGCCCGATCTGCTCATCGCGGAATCGACCGGCTGGGGGGATCCGCGACCCCACACCGGCCGCTGGAATGGACACGTCTGGTTCGAGAAGTTGGCCGGCTATCTGTGCCTGTGGCAACCGCTCATAACGCGGATCGTCCATTACGCCGGCGATAGCGATGCGCAGGGAGCAGAGGGGCCGGCCTTGTATCGTGAGTTGACGGCGGAGGGACGGCGCATCCATCCGCGCCACGGCCCCTCGACGCTGTGGGAGTTGACGACGGCCATGCAGCGTCATCTGGCCGGACTCGGCTATCCATCGCCACGGTCAGTCGTCGCCGGGTACGCAGGAGAGACGCTCGTCGTGCATCCGCCTCCGGAAGC
>JBBRIK010000859.1:0-3629 GCA_038221045.1 Gemmatales bacterium | reverse complement strand
GATCAGCTCGAAGCCCATGAACAGGAACAGGGCCTGTCCAACGCCGGCGACAAAGCCGCCCACGTCAGGCGGTGGAGGCAGCAGCCTGAGCGCCAACTCTCCCCGCTCGCCCGCGTGAACAATCGTTAGAATCGAGAGGATTCCAAGGCCGGCAATCAGCGCCCAGGTTGCCAGCGCCTGCGCTCGATAGCCGATGCGAATGCCCATCCGGCATAGCCCCCAGGTGCCGACGAGAAATCCAATCGCTCCGACAGCGACAGGCACGGACAGCAGCCGAGAACAGACCACGCCGACAATGATCGCCTCCGCGCCGACCAGGAAGAGCGTCAGGAGCAGGTATGGCAGGACCAGTATCAGGCCGGCGCGGCGTCCGAGTCCGCGCGACACGAACGCCAGCGGTCCCGCTCCACTCGGCACAACGAGCGTGAGCCGGGCGCAGGCGCGAGCCAGGCCATAGCAGCACAGCCCCGCCGTCAGCACGGCCGCCACGGACCACACTCCGCCGAGCAGCCGTTCGATCTGGAACAGTCCCAGGGCGCAGACGGAGGCGATGGCCGTCCCGCAGCCGGTTGCCAGCAAGGCAGCAGTGCCGGGTCCGTCCCGGCTCAAAGAGGACATAGGCACTCCGTGATGTAGTCCAGCCGCACGAAGTCCGCTTCCGCGCCCTGCACCGTCAGTTCGCCGAACAAATACGGCTCGTTCGGCCCGCGCCGCAGTTCGAGAATGTCGCAGAGAGTCTGCTGATCGGCGCACACAACGAGGTCGACCGGCTCCTCGCGCTCGTGTACTTCGATCACCCTGCCGTCGTCGATGCGGACCGTGACGTTCTGTCCGCTGTCGCCGGCGCGAAGGATGATGGTGCAGTGCCAGCCGCGTTGCTCGGCGACGAGGTCGCCGCGCGCGTGATAGCAAGCGGCGAATCGGCTCATCATGTCCGACAGCGCGCTCATCGGGTCACCCTCGGCAAGGTATAGCCGCGTTGCGCTAGCACATCGGGGCTCACCGGAGCAGCACAGGGCAGCGGAGCCAGCCGGAAACCATGGCGTTCCGCGAGGTCCATCATGGTATCGACCTCCGACAGCGGCACGTCGTCGCCGATGCCATGGTCGCGCCGGTCGTCCTCCAGCGTCAGCAGGATGGTCTCGCTGAGGCAGGCGAGTTGCACTCCGTCCGGCAAGCCGACGAGGTTGCCAGCGCCGAACCGCAGCGCGGGATCGGGCAGCGCCACCAGTCCTCCCTCGATGAAGACGATGTCCGCCCTCCCTCGCAGCCGTTCCGATACGTCGGGCGGCCGGGCGACGTCGCAGACGATCGTTCCAGGCGTCAACGACACGTCATCGAGGATCGGCCGCGCCGCTCCCGTCGCCGTCACGACGATGTCGCATTCCTCCAATCGCCTGAAGTCCCTCGACACTTCGGCCGTGCCGGACGCCCACTCCAGTTCGCGCCGCAGTCGCTCCAGACCCGCGCTCCCACTGGCGGGATTGCCGGCCAGCAAGAGGCATCGAGGCCGAACCCGCGCAAAGAGCCGGGCGCACAGGCTGCCCACGGAGCCGCGAGCTCCCACGATTCCGACGACGGCATCGGCCAGGTCGAGGTTTCGCTCCTCAGCGGCCCGGCGACAGGCGGCGAAGGTCATGCCGGCCGTGAGGGCGTTGCCCGTGGTGATCGAGGGTCCGCGCCCGACGACCGCGCTGCCCCGACCGCTGAACGACGTCGTGTGTCCTCCCAGTCCCACCCTCTGTAAGCCACAGCGCGAAGCCAGATCGACAGCCCCCACGATGGCGGCGCCGACTTCGCGCCGGCCGCGTCGGGCCATCTCTTCGGGCAACCAGGGAATGCCCAGGATGAAGCCGTCCGTCGAACCGATCGCCGGCGCGCGCATCACGACCAGAGGAGGCAGTTGAGCGAGGAACGCTCCAAATCGCCTCAATTCGCTGGTAGATATCGGCTCCAGTCCGGGATTGGTCAGGGCAATGTCTTCGAGGCGAGTCGGGTGAGTGAGGAAAGCATAGCTCGCCCTACGATTCGTTCGGCAGACCGGCGGAGGCACGAAGAGAGCAGGCAGAGAGGATCTCTCGACGGCTTGCCGTTTCGCGCTCCGTGGCCCCATCCCTCTTTCAACATCCTCTAGCCCGCCCAGCGCTTGCCCGAGCGTCTGGGTCGCGTTCCACTCCAGCCGAGCGCATACTTGCTCGATGCCGTCGAGAGCGAGGTCGAGTTCGTCGTCGCTGATGACAAGGGGCGGCGCGAGCCGCAGCACGGGCGCCTCGCCCAGCGTCGGCAGCGTCAGGACGCCGCTCTCCTCGGCCAGCGCGGCGGCGACCGCGTAGGCGTACAGGCCGTGGTTGCTCAAAAACGACAGGAAGATGCCGTCCTCGGCGCTGCCCGGCTTCAGTTCGATGGCGGCCAGCAGTCCCCGGCCACGCACGCTGGCGATCACGCTCGGGAAGCGCTCCGCCAGGCGGCGAAGGCCGGTCAGCAGGCGATTCCCCTTGCGGATCACGTCAGCGCGGAAGCCGTCCGCGTTGAGGGTTTCGAGGACGGCTCGTCCGACGCGGCAGGCGATGTTGTTATTCGCGAAGGTGGAGGAATGACGCAGCCCGAAGCCGTCGTCCCACCACGCCGACGAGGATAGACACGCTCCCAGCGGAAACAGTCCGCCTCCCAGCCCCTTCGCGATCAGCAGCAGATCAGGGACGACGCCCTCGTGTTCGCAGTCGAACAGCAGTCCCGTTCGTCCCAGCCCCGTCTGGATCTCGTCGAGGATCAGGGCAACGCCATGCCGTGTACACAATTCGCGCACGTGCGGCAGGTAGCCGGGCGGAGGCAGATAGACGCCGCGCTCACCCTGGATCGGCTCCAGCATTACCCCGGCAACGTCCTCTCCGCAACGGAGCCGTTCTTCGAGGGCGTCCGCGTCGCCGTGGGGAAGATGCTCGAAGCCGGCCGGCAGCGGACCGAACCCCTCGGCATGTTGTGGCTGACCCGTCGCCGCCAGGGCCGCAAGTGTCTTGCCGTGAAACGATCCCTGGGCCGACACGATGACAGGCTTCCCCGTGCGCGCCCGCACCAACTTGACTGCCGCTTCGACCGTCTCGGACCCTGACGTCGTGAACACGCAGCAGGCCATGTTCCCTGGCGCGAGTCGCGTCAACTCCTCGGCCAAAGCGACCGCGTGAGGAGCGCGGTAGGGCTGGACCATCGCCGGTTCTCCGGCGTCGAGAGCGGCGCGGACGGCGGCGACGAGAGGAGGTGCGTTATGCCCCAGCACGACCGCGCCATACTGGGCATAACAGTCGAGAAAGCGCCGGCCCTGCTCATCGAACAGCCAGACGCCCTCGCCGCGCACAAACGTGCGGTCCAGACGACAGGCGGCAAGTAAGCGTTGGAGTGTGGGATTGAGCGAACCATCCATAGTAGCCATCCGGGTCCCTGGTGACTGGCCGGCGCGCGACGACGTGTCTACCTTGAAAACAGTGCGATTGTAAGCCAGCCGTGCGGGCGGTCAACAACATTCACTTTTTTCCGCCGCTTCCGGGTGCCGCTCGCGATTGGCATGGAGCATATTTTTTCCTCGTTCCCACGCTCTGCGTGGGAACGGCTTCTTCGACGCTCTGCGTCGTCTT
>JBBRIK010000858.1:0-3635 GCA_038221045.1 Gemmatales bacterium | reverse complement strand
GCCGACGCTGTGGTTCCGCAATACCTGGACCTGGGGCTGCACGCATGAAGGCTACGGGAGCAAGCCGTCGCTCCAGCGCGAAACAGACGGCGCGGTGCTGTGCGCTCACGACATCCTCGGACGCTTTCGCTGGTTCCTCGGCCCCGCACCCGACGGCAAGCTACCCTCGCTGCTGTTCGCGGAGAACGAGACGAACGTGGCCCGCGTGTTCAACATGCCGGCGCAGCCCGGCTATTTCAAGGACGCCTTTCACGACTATCTCGTTGGCAACAAGCCGAACGCCGTCAATCCGAAGCAGACCGGCACGAAGGCCGCCGCTCACTATGTCCTGTCGATTCCTCCCGGCGGCGAGGTCGTACTGCTGTTGCGCCTCTGCGCCGAGCCGGACGCCGCTCACGCTGCCTTTCCCGCCGACGCCGGCCGGGTGTTCACAGAGCGCATCGCGGAGGCCGACGCCTTCCACGCCGCCCGTACGCCGCCAGGCCTGTCGGTCGAGGAGGATCGCATCGTCCGCCAGGCCAATGCGGGGCTGCTGTGGTCGAAGCAGTTCTATCACTTCGTCGTTCAGGATTGGCTGCACGGCGATCCGAACGAGCCGGCCCCGCCGCCCAGCCGCTGGGGCGGACGCAATAACGACTGGAGCTACCTGTTCGCGCGCGACGTGCTGTCGATGCCGGACAAGTGGGAGTATCCCTGGTTCGCCGCCTGGGACCTCGCCTTTCATATGGTGCCGCTGACGCGCCTCGATCCGGCCGCCGCGCAGCATCAACTCGTGCTGATGCTGCGCGAGTGGTACATGCATCCCTCGGGACAGATCCCCGCTTACGAGTTCAACTTCTCCGACGTCAATCCGCCCGTCCATGCCTGGGCCTGCTGGCGCGTCTATCACCTGGGAGGACGCGACCGCCTGTTCCTGGCGCGCACCTTCCAGAAACTGCTGCTCAACTTTACCTGGTGGGTCAACCGCAAGGACGTCAAGGGCAAGAACCTGTTCACCGGCGGCTTCCTCGGCCTGGACAACATCGGCGTCTTCGATCGTTCGCAGGTGCTGCCCTCGGGCTACACGCTGGAGCAGGCCGACGGCACGGCCTGGATGGCGTTCTACTGCGGCTGCATGCTGCGCATGGCCCTGGAGCTAGCCCGCGAGGATGCGGCCTACGAGGACATGGCGTCGAAGTTCCTCGAGCATTTCGTGGCCATCGCCGACGCGATGAACGCCCTGGGCGGCGTCGGTCTATGGGACGAGCAGGACGGCTTCTTCTACGATCAATTGAACGTCAACGGGCGGACGGTGCCTCTGCGCGTCCGCTCGCTGGTCGGCCTGATTCCGCTGATTGCCTCGGGAGCGCTGGAGGAACGTCTCCTCAACACTTTGCCGGGCTTCCGCAAGCGTCTGAACTGGTTCCTGGAGAATCGCCCCGACCTGGCTCATCACCTGGCCTTCCGCGAGGTGCATTGTTTGCACGATGGCCGCGGTCAGGAGCATCGCCTGGTCGCCATCACGACGCGCGAACGGCTCGAACGCATCCTGCGTTACCTCCTCGACGAGAAGGAATTTCTGTCGCCGTTCGGGATTCGCTCGCTCTCGAAGTATCACGAGGCGCATCCGTACTCGATATGGGTGGAAGGCGTCGAGCATTGCGTGCGTTACACGCCGGGCGAGTCGGACACGGCCCTGTTCGGCGGCAATTCCAACTGGCGCGGCCCGATCTGGCTGCCGATCAACTATCTGATCGTCGAGGCCCTGTATCGCTATCACCACTTCTACGGCGACGATCTGCAAGTGGAGTGTCCGACAGGATCGGGACAGAAGATGAACCTGGCGAACGTGGCGAAGGAGTTGACGCGCCGCCTCTGTTCGCTGTTTATGCCCGACGCGAACGGCAAGCGTCCCTGTCATGGCGACGACGGCTTACATGCCGGCGAACACTGCTGCGATTTGATCCTGTTTCACGAGTATTTCCACGGCGACACGGGGGAAGGGCTGGGCGCGTCGCATCAGACGGGTTGGACCGCCCTTGTCGCCTCGCTGCTCAACGGCGACGTCATCCCTCGTCCCGCCGCGCGTCCTCAGGAGAAATGACCGTGCAACCTCTCTCGCTCAAGTCTGCCGCGCTGCTGGTCGTCGATGTGCAGTGTGGCTTCACCGTCCTCTGTCCGCGGGAATTGCCCGTCCCCGGCGGCGTCGAGATTGTGCCGCGCATCAACGAATTGCTGCGTCTGTCCTGGGGGCGGATCGATGCCAGTCAGGACTGGCATCCGCCCGATCATTGCAGTTTCCTCGACCAGCGCGACAATATCTATCCGCCTCATTGCGTGATGGGAACGCCGGGAGCGGAGTTTCTGCCGGGCCTGGAGACAGACCGCTTTCACGTCGTCTGGCGCAAGGGCTACGAGCGCGAGCGCGACGCCTATGCCGTGACGGCTCAGCATCCCGGCCTACCGGCGCTGTACCGCGCGAGCGGCATCGAGACCATCGCGGTCTGTGGCATCGCGACGAACATCTGCTGCTATCACGCTGCCCGCGACCTGCGCCAGGCGGGTTTTCGCGTGCTGTTGATCGAGGACGCCAGCGCCGGCATCGACGTTCCGGCGGCGAACCTCTACCAGGACAGGGCGAAGAGCGAGGGGAGCGCCCTGGGCATCGAGTACCTCGCGCTGGCGAACCTGCGCACGACCGGTTAGCGCGCGCTCATTTCTTCTCGCGCTTCAACTCGATCACCATGACCTTTTCGCCTTCCTTCGGCGTGAAGCTCGTCGGCCTCTCTCCGTCCATCTCACCGGGAATGCAGAGCGTCAGTTTGTCGCCGTCCAGTTTGTAGATGCCACGATAAGGTTTCTCCTTGCCCTCTTCGGTCACGTCGATGGTTGCCGGCTTCTGCGAGGGATCGATCTTGTACGTCCCCGGCTCCTCTTTCTTCTTCGTCGAGACCGTCACCTTGCCGTCCTTGAAGGTGAGTTTCTCGCCCTTGATCTCGTCCTTGGCTGCGCCGTTCTTCGAGGCGGACACGACGATCCAGACGCCTTCGAGGTTGGCGGCGTCCTTGGTGGCGTCCGCTTGCAAAGCCAGAGTCAACAACAGCAGCGCTTGCATGATGGTTCTCCTTGAGGGATTCGTTCGTCCGCAACTGATTCTATCAGAAGCGCTCGTCGATCAGGACGGGCATCCAGTCGCTGCGCGTCATGACGCGATAGTAATAGGTCGATGGCTCGCAGATCATGTAGACGCGCTCGACGCCGGCCTCATCGGTCACGAGCAGGCCGCGAATCCCTTCGCGAACCTGATACCAGACGCCGTTCTCGAGTCCCATCGTGGCGGGGATATCGACCGGCTGCGCTCCATAGTTGATCCACGTTCCGGCCTCAACGGTCTCCAGCCAGGTCCAGCCGGTGCAGGGCAGGTAACGGCTCTGGCCGCGCCGATTGCCCCACGTCACCAGCCGCAAGCGGCCCTCGTGCCAGACCGGCAGAAGGCGAAGGTGATCGCGGAAGAGGAACTGTACCTCGCGTTCGCCGCCGCGCTCGTAGACGCGCCGCTCCAGATCGGGCTGTTCGAGCAGCTCGAGCGGAAGAGAGTTCCAGGAAAGAGCGATACCGCCGAACATCGGTAGTTGCCAGTTGCCAGTTGCCAGTTG
>JBBRIK010000857.1:0-3636 GCA_038221045.1 Gemmatales bacterium | reverse complement strand
CCGCTTGCAGGGTCCCGGCGAAAGGGCGGCCGGGAAATGACTCGCCAACGATGGTCAGTTCGAGCGGATTGTAACTGCCGGCCCCGAACGTCTCGCTGCCGCGCAGGGCGTAGCCGTCCATCGCCGCTCGATCGAAGCCTGGGACGTTGACCGAAGAGACGACGTCGGCCGTCAGGATGCGACCGGCCGCTTCCGCCAGCACCAGCGTTTCCGCGGGCAAGGGCGCGACGGAGGCGTCGAGGAGACGGATCACGTCCTCGACCTCGGCGCGTTCGCGGAAGCCACGCATGCGGACGTCGGAAGTCACGATGAGCATTCCTCCGAAGCGCATTCTATGGCGCAGCCGCTACCGCTCGCGCATCTCCTATACGCTTCCCTCCGCAGGGGCAAATTGGCGTGTGAGAGCGGAATCGTCGTTGTCGCGACGGAGGGAAAAACCTTATCGTGGGGAGCGACCTTCTGGATTCCGGAACAAGAGAAGGAGGAGACGAAATGTCCTTACGAAAAATCGCCGCGAGCCTGGTGCTGGCGGCGACGTTGATGAACGTCGGATGTTCCTGTTGTCATAGTGGCCCCGCACCAGTGACAACACGCAGGCCCGTTTGTCCGAATTGTCCAGGGCCCTTGCCGGTGCCGGTGACCGCTCAGTTCGTTGCCCCGGCGAATGGCTGCTGCCGCTGAGGGAGAAGATGCAATTCTTTGCCCTCGCGGGACAGGTCTCCCGCGGGGGCCAACCCTATCCGCGAATCTCCTGTTCTCGTCCTCCCTGTGGCTCTTCGGTCGCGGGCGGTTCTCCCACGTCGTAAACTCTCCCCTGTCTCCTGAAAATTCCATATCTCACACACCAGGAGGCCGGTTACGTTACTTGAGAGACGCTCGGTGGCACGCTTGAGAAGAGCAGATGGCTACAAAGAACGATCCTGACGCCGCGCCTCGCGGGCCGTTCCTCCGCTGGTTGCTGGAGGGCATGAGCACTCGTAAGGTGCAGGGACCGCACTCGAAAGAGCAAGAAAACCAGCGGCACCCCTGGTATAAGGTGATGTGCCTGACCGGGGTCGATTACTTCTCCACTCTTGGCTATCAGCCCGGCATCGCCGCCCTGGCGGCCGGGCTGCTGTCCCCCGTCGCCACCTTCCTCCTCGTCCTGCTGACCCTGTTCGGCGCCCTGCCCATTTATCGCCGGGTCGCCCAGGAAAGCCCGCATGGGGAGGGGTCCATCTCCATGCTGGAGCATCTGTTGACGTGGTGGAAGGGCAAGCTGTTCATCCTCGTCCTGCTGGGGTTCGTGGCGACGGACTTCATCATCACCATCACTCTCTCGGCGGCCGACGCCACCGCCCACGTCCTGGAGAACCCGTTCACCCCCTCCTTCCTGCAAGGCCAACAGGTGGGGGTGACGCTGCTTCTGATCGCGTTGCTCGGGGCCGTCTTCCTCAAGGGCTTCAAGGAGGCGATCGGCATCGCGGTGTTGCTCGTGGCGGCCTACCTCGTACTGAACGCCGTCGTGATCGGGGCCGGCCTGGTTGAGGTCGCCACCCACCCGCAACTCCTCGCCGACTGGCAGAGCAACCTGTGGAAGGCTCACGGCAGCCCGCTGGCGATGGTCGTGGTCGCCGTGCTGGTATTCCCCAAACTGGCCCTCGGCCTGTCCGGGTTTGAGACCGGGGTCGCGGTCATGCCGTTGATCGAGGGAGACAAGGGCGAAACCGAGGAACACCCCGAAGGCCGCATCCGCAACACCCGCAAGCTCCTCACCGTGGCGGCCCTGACCATGTGTGTGTTCCTGGTCGCCAGCAGCCTCGTCACCACTCTGCTGATCCCCGCAGGCGAGTTCCAGCCCGGCGGCAAGGCCAATGGCCGGGCCCTGGCCTACCTCGCCCACGACCGACTCGGCGACGCCTTCGGGACCGCCTACGACCTCGCCACCATCCTGATCCTGTGGTTCGCCGGGGCGTCGGCCATGGCCGGACTCATCAACATCGTGCCGCGCTACCTGCCGCGCTACGGTATGGCTCCCGAGTGGACTCGAGCGGCCCGGCCCCTCGTCGTTGTCTACACCGTCGCGGCGTTCCTCATCACCTGGCTGTTCCAGGCCGACGTCGATGCCCAGGCCGGGGCCTACGCGACCGGCGTGCTGGTGCTGATGACCTCGGGCGGGGCGGCGGTCACCATCTCGTCCTACCGGCGCGGCAGCCGCTGGGCGTCGACCGCGTTCGGCTTGATTTCCCTGGTCTTCTGCTACACGCTGGTGATGAACGTGATCGAGCGGCCTGACGGCGTCAAGATTGCCTCCTTCTTCATCGGGACCCTGGTTCTCGTGTCGCTGGTGTCGCGCGTGTGGCGGACCTTGGAGTTGCGAGTGGATGAGGTCGAACTCGACGAACCGGGCCGAAGGTTCGTCGAGGAACTGGGAGACAGGCCGATCCACATCGTGGCCCATCATCCCCGCCGCGGCGTAGCGGACGAGTACGCGGTCGCCGAGAAGTCTCACCGAGATGACTTCCTCATCCCGGCGAAAGAGACAGTAATCTTCCTCGAAGTTACGGTTCGAGACTCCTCGAACTTCTCCGACGTGCTTCGGGTGCGAGGAGTCGAAATCGAGGGCCATCGGGTGCTGCGGGCCGAGGCCACGGCAGTACCCAACGGCATCGCCGCCTTCCTGCTGTACCTGCGCGACACGACCAACAAGCGGCCCAACGCCTATTTCAACTGGGGCGAGAGCAACCCGCTGCTCCACCTGATCGGCTACATTCTCTCCGGGCAGGGAGATGTGGCCCCGGTCACGCGCGAGGTACTCCGGCGGGCCGAGCCGGACCCGGCCAAACGCCCCGCCATCCACCTCGGAACGTGAGACCGACTTCGGTCACTCCTACTTCGCCCGTTCCTCCGCCGCCCCTTCGCCGCCCCTTCTTCGACCGGCGACAGGCTCAGGGCGGTGTTGACCAGGCCGACGTGCGAGAACGCCTGCGGGAAGTTCCCGACCAGCCTTTTCGCGACCGGATCGTACTCCTCGGCCAATAGCCCCACATCGTTGCGGAAGGCGAGTAGTCGCTCAAACGTCGCCTTTGCGTCCTCGTGCCGGCCCATCAGGTAGTAGCAGTCGGCCAGCCAGAAGGTGCAGACCAGGAACGCTCCCTCGCCGGGGGGCAGCCCATCCTCGCCCCCTCGGGTGTCGTACCGATCCACGAACCCATCTCGCATCAACCCCTTCTCGATTGCCGAGATCGTACCCACGACGCGCGGGTCGTTGCCGGGGAGGAAGCCGACCATCGGGATCATCAGCAGGCTCGCGTCCAGTTTATCCGACCCGTAGGACTGGACGAAGGCATTGAGACGGGGGCTGAATCCCTCCCGACAGATCTGCTCGTGCAACTTGTCGCGCAGGTTCCGCCACTTGTCCACCGGCCCAGTCAGACCGAACTCCTCGACGCAGCGGACGCCGCGATCGAGAGCCACCCAGGCCATCACCTTGGAGTGGGTGAAGTGCCGGCGTGGGCCGCGGATCTCCCAGATCCCCTCGTCGGGCTCGCTCCAGTTGGATTCGAGGAAGTCCATCAGGGCGACCTGCAGGTCCCAGCTTGAGGCGTCCTGCTCCAGGCCATAACGGCGGCACTGATGCAGGGAGTCCATGACCTC
>JBBRIK010000856.1:0-3642 GCA_038221045.1 Gemmatales bacterium | reverse complement strand
AAGAGCGCTACGCCGCAAGCGGCAAGAACTCTCAATACGCCGTCGCAATGGCGACGATGCTGTAGAGGATGAGTCCAATCGTGAAAATGGCGGAGATCAGCACGATTACGCTCTTCCCCGCCTGAATGTCGTCCTGCTTGAACTGGTCCCACTCGGCGGCGGGGAAGTAGGGGAGTGGATCTGTTGCCTGGGCGACGTGTCCGTGATCGGTGTGTTCGTTCATATTCTCTTCCTCTTCAGGGCTTCGTCTTCCCTTCGATATAGGGCAGCGACGGGGAGCAAGTCAAGCCGGCATCAATCGAAGAAGGTGATTCGGAAGCGATCCGCGAGGGCGTCGCGCATATCCAGGCTGATGCCGTTGCCGCTCAGGTCGAGTTTCAACGATGGGGAGAGGTACGGCGACTCCAGCAGTGCCCTCGCTCCACGTTCCGTCAGGCAATTTCGCCCCAGTTTCAACTCGCGCAGACCCTCCGCGTGAACCGATTCCGCCAGGGCGCGGACGCCCGAATCGCCGAGACTGCACTCCTCCAATCCCAGAAAGCGAATGCGAGCGAGGCCGCGCCAGATGGCGAGCGCACGTCCGCCGCCGACGCCAATGGCGTTTCCTGACAGTTCGAGGTAGCGCAGATTCGTCAAGGGAGGGGACAGCGCCAGCGCCTCGATCCCGGCATCGCCAATCTCGCCGATACCGTTGTCTTTCAGTTCCAGATGGGTGAGTTGAGACAGTTCCTCGGAGGAGGCCAATTCGCGCAAGCCGCCGTCCCCAATCTGCTGCGCGTTCAGGTCGAGGAGTTTCAATCGGTTCAGCATCCCGGACTGGGCCAGAGCCATCGCGCCGCGTGTGTGGATCATTCCCGAATAGTGTCCTCCGGCGTACCACAGGCGAAGCGACTCCAGCGACAACAGACCGGGAAATGCAGTCAAAGCGGCCGCGCCGTCGTCGCCGATCTGATTGCCCCCCAGGTCGAGGGAGAGCAAGTTCTCAAGGGAGCGCGAATCGGCCAGCGTCTCAATGGCGTGTGGCCTCATGCGATTTCCCGCCACATTCAGGCGCTGGAGTGACCGCAGATACGGAGACTGAAGAAGTACCCCGAAGTCAGCCTCCGGCAGTTCACCAAAGGAGAGATCCAGACCGTGCAGGCGCGCGAGAGCAGGGCAGGCGGCGAGAGCAGTCATCGAACCGGAAAGGCCGTGGAGACGAATGGCGCGGATCGGAGCGGCGGCGAAAAGTTCCCCGGCAAGCGCCGGGAAACGCGCTGCCGGAAGGCTCACCTCCTCGACAAAGCCACGCACGAAGCGCTGGATTCGCACGCCGGGCCAAGAGGCGAGCTCGGGCCATTCGCCAAAGCGATCGTACTCCAGGGTCCGCTCGCGATACTCCAGGTAAGGCCGGCGCAGGTCGTCTTCGTCGAGACGCGCCAGTTCGATCTGGACGCGGATGAACTCGGCGCGGTCCGGGTTGCCGTGCTCCTCGAGCCAGTCGGCATACACGAGACGGACGACGTCATCGTCCGGATCGGCGAGGACGGCTTGCAGGAACCCTTCGTCGGAGGCCATGACTGTCACTCCTTCAAAAGCGAATGCGTCCGCCGAAGCGCTCGCGCAACTCCTCTCTCGTCACGTCATCGTGGGGGTCATCAAGAGAAAGGTGGCGAATATGCGAGAGGAATCGCGTCCGCGCCAGATGCTTTGCCCCTGCGACGCCGATCAGGTTGCCTCTCAGATTGAGAGTGACAAGCCGGGCCAGTTCAACCTGAAGGCGGATGAACTCCCCGCGCGGATCGCCCTGTTCCTCGAGCCAGTCGGCGAAGATGAGGCGAATGGCGTCATCGCCCGGCTGGTCGCGGATCGATTGAAAGAACGACTGCTCGATGGACATGGCTGGCCGGCTCGATGTGCTTGCGTTAGTTCTCCGCAGTATGATACCCGAGAGAAGAATGGACCACCGCTTGCGGCGTAGCGGTCTCAGTCACGCAAACGGCTACCAGTCTCCCTCCGTCATCACATCGTTGCCTGTTATCGTCGAAAGGGCGCGGTACGTCTGAGGCGAAATGGATTCGCGAATGAAGTGGACGCTGCCGTCGCAGAAGACGAAGTTGCAGCCGCCCGTGTGCATGCTGCGAAAGCCGCTCACCCAGTCTCGCCCTCGGCTGTTGTCCCCCACGGAGTCGCTGCCGTAGATGGCCGGACTGCCGAGTGCACGGTTCATTGGTTCGTCGCGCGGGTCGGGGTCGAGACCGTACTGCGCCGTTACTCCGAATACGGAACTGTAATATGGAGACTGCGGATTGCTCGCCCCGGCAGCGCACCACGCCTGCTCGAGAAGCGCGGGCTGTCCCGTCAGAGGGTCGATGACTGCCTCACCGGGCTTTCGCAGATTGCGGACGAGATAGCGGCCGTTGCCGCCCGCTGCATCGCCGATGGCGATGGTTTGGCTCAGGCCATCGGATATCTCGGCGAAGCGCATGCCGCGGGGATGGTCCAAAGGACGAACGCCGAACACACCGCGCGCCTGCAAGGGAATGCGCGACTCGTCGATGTTGAGAGCAGCGTTGGCACCCTTGCAGAAAGCGTAGTCAGTGCTGGCGGCGCGGGGCGGCAGTCTTGCGCTCCACTGAATCGAAATGGGCTGCAGGTCGATGAAGCCCTCGCCGCGGTTGCCGGGACAGAGATAGATCTTCACCGTCGTTCCGACGGCCTGCGCGTTCGCGCCGGCCCACCAGGGCTGATCGAAACTATAGATGTTCTGGAGCGTCTTCTGTTCCAGATGGGGGAGCAGGAGCGTGAATCCGGTGGCGTCGGCGTTGCACAGGTTCGGCTGCGACGACATCATGCCGGGCGGCAGCGAGTGGTAGATGTTATGGTAACTGTGCAGGGCGACACCCATCTGCTTGAGGTTGTTCTTGCACGAGGCCAGGCTGGCCGAATCGCGAACTTTCTGCACGGCCGGCAACAGCATGGCAAGGAGGACCGCGATGATGCCGATGACGACGAGCAACTCGATCAGCGTGAATCCCTGGCGTCGGCCCATGTGTGGTTCCTCGCTCTGTGAGAGGGCAGGGCAGGGGAGGCGTACGATAGATTATAGAGAACGGAGGGCCGCCGTGCGGGGAACCCGATTCACCATGCTCATCCTCGCGATCCTGTTTCCAGGATGCGGCGGCAAAAAGACGCTCCCGCACGAGAACAAGACGGTTGACGAGTTGATGCGGATGATCGACAGCGAGGAAACCGCATCCCAGATTCAGGGATCGCTGGGCCTCAGCCTTCTCGGGGCGGAGGCTTCGGAGACGGTGCCGCGCTTGACGGAGTTGTTGGCGAACAAGGAAGGACCCGTGCGACAGAACGCAGCGCTGGCTCTCGGCAAGATCGGCCCCGAGGCACGATCCGCCGTGCCAGCGTTGACGCGCTGTCTGACCGACGCGGACTGGCCGGTGCGGCGTCATGCGGCCATCGCGCTGGGCGAGATGGGGACGGAGGCCTTCTCTGCTGTCGCATCCTTGCGCAAACTCGAACGCGATCCGGATTCGCTCGTTCGTGAGGCTGCTCGCAATGCGGTGAAGAAGATTGACTCGCTGCGGAAGTAAGGATCGGGGAGTTCCCTTCTTGCCGCTTGCGGCGCAGCGGGCTGCCCGCTGCGCC
>JBBRIK010000855.1:0-3643 GCA_038221045.1 Gemmatales bacterium | reverse complement strand
TTCTTGAAGACGAGGCCCAGCAGGGGGAACCTGGGAGGGGTGCGTTCGTTGTAGATGCTGACGCGCTCTCCTTCGACGTCCTTGCCGACGATGGGCAGGAGGGCCGATTTCTGGCGTGGCAGGTTGACGGCGTGGTCGATGGCGTACTGGAAGTAGTCGCCCAATTTCGACGCCGTCGCTGCCGAGGTTACACCCTTGGTCAGGTTCATGTCCTCATCGCCGAGACTCCAACCGCGTTTGCCTTCGCCACCCTTGCCATCGCGGAACGCGGCCTTTTCTTCTCTCATCCCTCGCGCTCTGTCAAAGCCGCCCGGCGGAACCGGAGCCGGAGGCGGAGGCGTTCCTGGCATACCGGCACCGGCGGTGGGCGCGTTGAACTGACCACCGAGTCCGCCGGAGTAGGTGACAGGGCGGAGCGAGGCGAAGAGTTCGGGTTCGACGACGGGGCGCTTGATGAAGAGCGCGTCGTAGAGGTTCATCTGGAAGCTGATCGGCCGGCCTGAGATGAGGGCCATCCGGACGCCGTTCCAGTCCTCATCGGTCTGATTCTCGACCACTGCCCAACCCTGCAAATAGAGTTTGTCCTTCTTCGCCTTCTGCTCCTGCTTCTGGTCCTTGTTGACCTTCTCATCTTTCTGCTGATCGAGGACGAGGCGGTAGCTGGTCTTCCAGACGGGGTTCTCGATGACGTAGCCGACCTTGACGTTACGCTTGCCCTGACCGGCGAAGTGCATGCTCACGGCCTTCTTCTGCGAGTCATGGCCCTGAGCCAGCGTCTCCAACGCCTTGCGGAACTCGCTCTCCATGATCGCGTTGAGGAAACGCACCCGCTGCACTTCGGCGAGTTTGACGGAACGCATGCCGTCGGCGCACCACAGATTCAGACACTCCACGTCGACGACGTCCTTGCCGGCTGCGACCTTCTTGTTTTCGACGCCGACAAGGCTGCCCGTCATCGTGCCGGGTTGCGTTGCGTTGGCCTGCTGGAGCGTGACTTCGACCTTCTCGCCGCGCGCCTGATTGAGGATGGCGGCAAAGGTGGGATTGCTCGCCAGGTTGATGGCGAAGCTTTGCAGGGTCCTATCGACGGGGACGTTGGAGTCGTAGGTGACGGCGTTGATCTGTCCGCCATCGACGTCGCGGAGGGTCATTGACTTGATGAGGTCATTGATGTCCTGGGTGGGGAAGCTCAGGTCGATGCGTTGGGTCCCCTCGACGGTCCCTTCGCGCTGGAAGTAGCCGACGCCGGAGGAGAACAGCACCACTTGTCCGATGGGCAACTGAGCCGCGGTCGGCGACTTCGACGCTTCCTTCGCTTCTTCGTTGCGGGCTGTGGATCGTGACGTCACTGTCAGCAGCAACGCCGTCGCCGTCAGGACGCTTGCTATCCCCGCGAGTAGATACGCTCGACGCATGAGAATCACTCCGCTGTCCAAAAGTTCACAAACCAGAGGGCATACAGATAGCCCTTGGCGTGAGCATTGTCTTCCCTCAAGACGAGACAGGGACGACGACGGATTGGGAAACGTCTACTTTGCTTGCGACAAGGCGCTGGCGTGCGGCTCAACGTCCCAGTAGGATTGAAGCGCTTCACTCTCCGCACCATCCTCCAGGGACCGACATCCATGACGCAGTCTCGCCGTCTGACACGCCGTCACTTCCTTCATGCCTCCGCCGCCGGCCTGGCCGTCCCGGCGATACTTCTGGGCGACAAGGAGAGACCGAAACCGAGTGATCGCATCACGCTCGGCTTCATCGGCGTCGGCACCATGGGGCGCGGCCACCTGGGCAGTTTTCTCGGCATGCCCGACGTTCAGGTCGTCGCCATCGCCGAGGTCGTCAAGGAACGGCGCGAGGACGCGAAGAAGCGTGTCGAGACGCACTACGGCAAGGACAAGAAGACCGCGTACAAGGGCTGCGACGTCTACAACGACTTCCGCGATCTGCTGAAGCGACCCGACATCGACGCCGTCCTCATCGCGACGCCGGACCACTGGCACGCCATTCCCTGCGTCCTCGCGGCCCGCGTGAAGAAGGACATTTATTGCGAGAAGCCGTTGACGCTGACCATCAACGAAGGCAAGAAGGTCGACGAGGAAGTCCGCAAGAACAAGGTCGTCTTCCAGACCGGGAGCCAGCAGCGCAGCGAATTCGGCGGCATGTTTTGCAAGGCCGCCGCCTACGCTCGCAATGGCCGAATCGGCACTCTCAAGACGATTCGCATCGGCGTCGGCGAACCGGCCAGGCACTGCGATCTGCCCGTCGAAGACGTTCCCGAGGGGACCGACTGGGAGATGTGGAACGGCCCGTCGCCGAAGCGCGGCTACAATCACGTCCTCTGTCCCAAGGGGATTCACGGCCACTTCCCGGCCTGGCGCGACTACATCGAGTACGCCGGCGGCGGCCTGGCCGACATGGGAGCGCATCACTTCGACATCGCCCAGTGGGCGCTCGGCATGGACGCGAGCGGGCCGGTGAAGATTGTGCCGCCGACGGGAGAGAAGGACAAACGCGGGTTGAAGTTCGTCTACGCCAACGGCGTCGAGATGTTCCACGGCGGGCCGACGGACTGTCTGTTCGAGGGCAGCGACGGCAAGATTGAGGTGAGTCGCGGCCATATCAAGAGCGATCCGAAAAGCATCTTCGAGATGCCGCTGGGGCCGAAGGACGATCCTCTCTACCAGGCGACGAACCAGCGGCGCAACTGGATCGAGTGCATCAAGAGCCGTAAGGACTGCATCTGTCCGGCGGAAGTGGGCCATCGCTCGGCGTCGATTTGCCACCTGGCGAACATCGGTTATCAACTTCGCCGCGCGTTGCGCTGGGACCCGGTCGAGCAGAAGTTCCTCGACGACGACGCGGCGAACAAGTTGCTTGAGCGAACTCCGCGCGAGCCGTGGAAACTATGATTCCCCTCGCTTGCGGCTTAGCGGAAGAGTCCACTAAGCCGCAAGCGGCGGTCCGAACAAGAGGAGAGTCCGCGATGTCCACTATCCCCGCGCCGCGCCGTCATGCCCTTGGCCTGCCCGGCGGCAGCGTCCGCGCCCTGCTCGGCCTGAGCGTCCTCGGCTCCTTATGGGCGATGGCCCTGGTCCATCCCGACAGGTTGCCGGCGACGTTCGTTTATCTGACGATCCTCAAACTGTTCATCCTCATCCACTACTACGCCGCTCACGGCAAGCGAGTGGACGCGGGACAGAGGCACGCCCTGGGCTTGCCGTCCGGCACGATTCGCTTCCTGCTGATGGCCGGCTTCGCTGGACTGCTGACGTTCCTGTGGAAGAACTCGACGCAGTTCGACATGCCGGACGGGCAGAAGCTCTACACACTCGTCGCACTGCTGATGGGAGGCTTCTTCCTGGGCTATGTCCTGACGTCTCTGTTTCGCACTTCGACCGGGCATTTGCCGGCGTGGTATCAGGACGTGCAGGCATGGCTGGCCTTGTTGGCCGCCATTGGGCTGACGGTCCTCGTGCTTGTGTACGGGGTCATCAATCCGTCGGTGGAGCCGAACCAGCACCTGGACCTCGAACGAATCGAGGCGGGACTCGCGGCGCTGATCGGTTTCTATTTCGGAGCGCGCTCGTGAGGCAGGCGAGTTAGCCGCGACGCGGAGTCTTCGGAGCGGAGCGCGTGCGGCCCG
>JBBRIK010000854.1:0-3652 GCA_038221045.1 Gemmatales bacterium | reverse complement strand
AACACGCTGCGCCAGTGGGTCCTGACTGGGGCGAAAGACGACTCGGACCCCACGACGACTGTTGAGCAGATCGTCATTCCGAAGAGCTACAAGGTAGCGCCGTCCGTCACTAGTGTCGCCTTCAGTCCGGATGGCAAGCTGCTCGCGGCCGCCTGTCGCAGTGAGGTCGTCGTCCTGTCCGTCGAGGGCAAGACGCCGCCGCAGCGGCTGCCGACCGAGAGCGATCTGATCACGTTCGTCGGCTTCAGCCCGGACGGCAAGACGCTCGTCAGCGCTGGTGGCTCGCCGGCACAGTACGGCGAGGTGCGAACCTTTGACGTCGTCGAACCCGCGCTCAAGCTGCGGTCCGCACGGCGAATCGGCAAGGATACGCTGTTCCGGGGCAGCTTCTCTCCCGATGGACGAACGCTCGCCCTCGGTGGAGTGGACGGGGCGATCTATCTGGTTCCGCTGGCCGATAAGGACCCGATTCGCAAGTACGATCTGCACAGCGACTGGGTCAGCGCCGTGACCTTCAGCGTCGATGGCCGGCTGCTGATTTCGGGCAGCCGGGACCGCACCATCAAGGCCACGATGGCTGACAGCGGCAAGCTCTTGCGCTCCCTCGCCACTTCGACCGAGTACGTCAACGCGGTGGCGGTCACGCCGGCGTTCGCCATTGTCGGCGGCCGCGACCGGGTGCCGGCGCTCTACGACCTGAAGTTGGCCCTGGGCAACGTGGTCCTGAAGGGCAACGGCAGCGAGGTCGTCCCGGATGGTCCGAGCGCTCAGTACACAAGGAAGCTCGAAGGACACCCCGGCGAAGTGCTTGATTTCGCCGTCGATGCGAAGCGAACGAAACTTGCCGTGGCGGGGATCGGCGGCGAGGTGCGCGTCTACAGTCTCCCCGACGGCAGGCGGCTGGCGACGCTGACTGCTGTACCCTCTCCGGTGTATGGGGTCGCCCTGAGCGCCGACGGCACACGGGCGGCGACGGGGAGCTATAACGGTCAGGTCGGCATTTACGACGCGGTCAGCGGCAAGCTCATCAAGCAGCTTGTTCCGGTGCCTGTGGAATAACCTTTTCCGTTTTGCCGCTTGCGGCGTAGCGCTGTTTTCCCTCGGAGCATCCATGAACGGTTTGACGATTCGCAATGATGCGTGCGCGTTCGACTTTCTCGCCCTGGGAGCGCTCGTCCATCGCCTCGATCCAGGCACGATCCCTTTTCGCAAGGCGCGATCGGTCGATATTCACGTCTCCGGCGGTGAGTACAACGTGGCTGCGAACCTCTCGGATTGCTTTCGCCATCGCACCGCCATCGCGACGGCGATGGTCAACTACGGCATCGGCGAACTGGTGCAGGCTCGCGTCCGTGAAGCAGGCGTGACGCCGTTTTACAAGTGGTTCGAGCATGACGGCGTGCGCGGTCCGAATATCGCCACTGTTTACAGTGATCGCGGGCATGGCGTCCGCGCTCCCGTGGTCTTCTACAACCGCGCCAACGAGGCGGGCGCGCTGCTGAAACCGGGCGACTTCGACTGGACGAAGATGTTCGCGAGCGGCGTTCGCTGGTTTCACTCGGGAGGCATCTTCGCCGCCCTCTCCGAGGCGACGTCGGAAGTGATCCTCGAAGCGATGCAAGCGGCGCAGGCGGCCGGCGCGATCAACTCCTTCGACCTCAACTATCGGCCCAAGTTATGGTCCTCGGCGGGCGGACCCGACCGGGCCAGACAAGTCCTGCGCCGCATCGTCAGTCACGTCGATGCACTGATCGGCAACGAGGAGGACCTCCAGAAGGGCCTGGGCATCGCCGGTCCGGAGGTGGCGTCCAAGTCGCAGCTCGATCCAGACGTGTTCTTCATGATGATCGACCGCGTCATCGAGCAGCATCCGAATATCAAGCTCGTGGCGACGACGCTGCGCGAGGTGCATTCGACGAATCGTCACGACTGGGCGGCTGTGTTATGGCTCAACGGCAAGCGGTTCGTGAGTCCGACGTGTCACCTTGACGTTCTCGACCGCATCGGCGGCGGCGATGGCTTCGCGTCCGGCCTGATCCACGGCTTGCTTTCGGGCCGTTCGCCGGACGAGGCGCTCCGTCTGGGCTGGGCGCACGGGGCCTTGCTCACGACCTTTCCCGGCGACGTCAGCATGGCGAAACTCGAAGAGGTCGAGGCGTTCGCCAAGGGCGGAACGGCTCGCGTTCAGAGGTGAGTTCGTCCATGACGCTCGAAGCCTTTCTGCAAACGATCATCGCAGATCCGCAAAGCGCGGCGACGATGTGGCCGGTGCTGGCCGACTGGCTCGAAGACCACAACGATCCACGCCACGAGTTGGTTCGCCTCCTCCATCAGCCTGATTTCCACAATGACTGGCCTGCGGAACAGCGCGATGAGCGCGTGCGTGAGCTGCTGGCGTCGGGGATGCAGCCCATTGCTCCCACGATCTCGAACTCGATCGGCATGAAGTTGGCGCTGATACCCGCAGGCGCCTTCCTCATGGGATCGCCGGAATCCGAGGAAGAGCGTCGCGACGACGAAACCCAACATCCAGTCGAGATCACACAGCCTTTCTTCATGGGTGTCTTCCCGGTGACGCAGGAAGAGTACCAGCGGGTGGTCGGCAATAACCCCAGCCACTTCTCGAAATCAGGCGGCGGCAAAGCGAAAGTCGAGAAGCTGAACACGAGCCGTTTTCCGGTCGAAACCGTCTCGCAGGACGACGCGATCGCGTTTTGTCATTTACTCTCGGAACTGCCCGAAGAAAAGCATGCAGGGCGCTTGTATCGCTTGCCGACCGAGGCGGAATGGGAGTACTCCTGTCGGGGAAGGGCGACTGTTTCAAAACCCTTTTGCTTCGGCGATTCTCTCTCTTGCAAACAGGCAAACTTCATCGGCTACTTTCCCTATGGTGGAGCGCCAAAGGGACAGTTTCTCCAGCGCACCTGCGAGGTCGGCTACTATCACGCCAATAGCTTTGGGCTGTTTGACATGCACGGCAACGTCTGGGAAAGGTGCCAGGACTGGTACGCTCCCTATGACCTCATCATCCTCAAGGATCCCGCAGGTTCGGCAACGAGTCCAGAGAATGGCGGCGTCCTGCGGGGCGGGTCGTGGTTCCACGGCGGCAGGTATTGCCGCTCGGCCTACCGCCTCTGGCTCAATGCCGGCTTCCGCAACAGCTACTTCGGCTTCCGTGTCGTCTGCGGCGTGAGGACTTCGTAACCGCTTGTCTTCTTCGTCGGGCAGTAGCTCGGCGTACTCTTGCTGGGAATGCCGCATCATGGCCAGCAGCAACGTTTACGATCAGGCCGGACGCTTCGTCGCCAAACTCGATCCGCCCGGCCTCCTCTGCTGGCTGCTGAAATTGCGGCCCGAGGCACTCCTCTTCCGGCGCTGGCTCGACACGCGGTTGATTCCTTTCCCCGGCGAACCCGACCGTGTCTGCGATACTGTCGCCTTCATCGAAGACGTCCTTCGCGGTCAGGTGCCGTGGGCGCTGCTGCTCGAGTTCCAGATCACCCCTGATCCGCTCATGTTCGGCCGTGCGACGGTCTACCTGGGCCAGGTTTGGCTGGAACAGAAACCCTCCGAAGAACGCGGCGACCGTTTCTGCATCGCTGCCGTTGTGGTGAACCTCACCGGACGAGGCCGCGCCGAGCAAACGATGGAA
>JBBRIK010000853.1:0-3652 GCA_038221045.1 Gemmatales bacterium | reverse complement strand
GCCCTGAAGGGGCGCCCGACAAAAGCCAGGGGTGTCAACCCCTGGTCGGGAAGAAGCCAGGGGTTGACACCCCTGGCTATTGACTGCCGCCCCGTTGGGGCTGAAGACCCGCCCTGAAGGGGCGCCCGACAATAGCCAGGGGTGTAAACCCCTGGTTCGAGGGCGGTCGTAGTCGTTCTTCTCTTCAGCCCTGAAGGGGCGACCGTCAATAGCCAGGGGTGTAAACCCCTGGCGGGCGGCGGGGTGTGAATCCCTGGCGATTCTTGACCCCCAAGCTCATTTCACCGTTCTCCGGGACGCCCGCGCCCCCAGTATCGCCTTTGATTTGGCCGGCGTCCCCACGTCAACAACACCCCAAACGCCGTCAGTGCCATTCCCAGCATGACCCACACGGCGCTCCAGCGCCAGGCGGGGTGAACGTCCTCCTCTCGCCGAACGCGCGACGGATCGCTTTCGAGATAGCGGATCGCCACCGCCTCCCCCTCGGCAAAACGGTCAGCAGTTCCCGGTTCATCGCGCAGGATGTGTTCGCGCCCTTGATCGTCGAGGAAGGCAAGCTCGAACGAAGGACGCGCGTCCCCGGCGTCACGCCACTTGCGGGCGATGGTCGCCTGAGTCTGCACGCCGGTGAAGACGAACCGCAAATCGACCACAAACGTCATGACCATGACGCCGGTGAAGAGGACGCTGGCGGCCAGGACCAGAAATGGTCCCAGCGAGGAACCGGCGTTCGGCTTGCGATCCTCTGGCATCATGGCCGCGATCCATCGAGTAATTTCGGGGGTCAAGGCTCTTCAAGAAGGATTGGCGGACAGCGCCTGTTGCCGATGAGGGATCGATCCTCTATCAATCCCTTTTTCGTCTCTTGCGATTCTCGACAGCGAAAGGAACCTCCCGTGGGAGCCAGACGTATTCGACGCGAACAGCGTCAGGTGGACATGGCCACTTCGCGTATTGTCAATGGCCATAAGAAGCAGAAAGAACGCGTTCGCCGCGACGCCCGCATGCTCGAACTCGTCAAGGCGCACAAGCTGCCGTACACGCCGAACATCCTCAGTTGGCTCAGCGTCAAACTCGACAAGCCCTCGACGCGGATCACGCAGGACGACGTCAATCAGTTGGTGAGCCAGAAGTAAGCCGGAGGCGCGAACCGATTACCGGCTCCCTGCTTGTCGTTTCGCGCTCCGTCATTGGGCATGTTCCCGGCAACAGGGGACCTGCCGAGGGAAGAGCGGGATCGCCCAGAACAGGCGCTGCCAGCGCACGCCCCAGGCCACGGCGGGCCGAGCGCAGAAGTCGCAGCGCCGCGCCAGACCAGGCTGTTCCCACAGGACTTCTCGGTCGCGCATCTTCTCATGGGTCCGCACCTGTTCATCCGTCACGCCGCGCGAGCGCAGTTCCCGTTCCAGCACCTCCAGGGCGTCCGCCTCCATACCCGCGCGATAGACCGTCACTCGGTCGAGCAGATCCTCGACCGTGGCTTGCTTCGCGCTCTTTCGGACCGCTTCGAGATCCATCCTTCTTGTCCTCCCAGTCGCTCACGGTTTTTGTACGACTCCGGGAACCATTTCGCGACACGGACCGTCTCAAGCTCGACTGCTCCCTCTGGGATGCGGTTTGTATTTGACAGTCTCTCCGCATGCAACCTAAGATGAACGGGTTGCAACGGGTGAACCTATCCTCGGGATGAAGTCAACAGGGAGATCTTCATGGTCCAAACAGCGAAGCGCGGCTGGCAGCCCGGACGGGCGCTGACCCTGGTCGCGGGTCTGGTCCTGGCCGGGAGCGTTCTGATCGCCACTACCACGGCCCAGACGCCGAAGGACAAGCCGGCGGCCACCCTTCCGGCGAAGGACAAACCCGGCGTCAAGCCAACCGACAAGCCGGCGACCGAGAAGCCCCCCGGCCCACACAAGAAGGTCATTACCCTTCCCAAGGACGCCGGCAGCGACGTCGTCGAGGTGGTCGGGATCATCAACAGCAAACTCGAGGCCGGCTGGAAGGAGAACAAGCTCATCCCTTCCGAGTCCTGCACCGATAACGAGTTCATTCGGCGAGCGTCCCTCGACATCGTCGGCCGCATCGCCAAGCCGGATGAGGTGGCGCAGTTCCTGAAGGACCCGCAGCAGTATCGCCGCAGTCTGCTGATCGATCGGCTGCTCAAGTCTCCCGACTATGCGATCCACTGGGGCAATGTCTGGACCAACTGGCTTCTGAGCCGTTCCGGCAGCTTTGGCCACGGCACCTACCACGAGCAGATGACGGTCTGGCTCCAGGACCAGTTCTCCTTGAACGCGCCGCATCATGAGATCGTCACCAAACTGGTGACCGCCAAGGGCAAGAACAGCGAGAAACCGGAAGTCAATTTCATCCTCGCCCACGTCGGCGAGATGGTGCCGCAGAACCGCCGCGGCGAGGACGGCATGTTCGAGATGGTGCCGATTACCTCGCGCATCACCCGCCTGTTCCTCGGCGTCCAGACGCAATGCACGCAATGTCACGATCATCCCTTCGACGCCAACCTGCGTCAGGAACACTTCTGGGGCATCAACGCCTTCATGCGTCAGGTGACGCGCAACGGCACCCCGCCCATGCCGATGATGCGCCGTATGCAGGGCTATCCGACGCTGGAACTCGTCGAAAACGACAGTCTGAACAAGGCCGGCGTCGTTGCCTACGAGAAGCGGAACGGCGTCGTCAAGGAGATCAAGGCTCAGTTCCTCGATCTCAAGCGTCCCGACAAGGAGCTGAATCGCCGGGCCGAGTTGGCTCGTATGATCGCCGAGTCGCCGAATTTCCCGAAGGCGACGGTCAATCGGATGTGGTCGGTCTTCTTCGGCAAGGGCTTCTGCAATCCGATCGATGACTTCAACGAGCAGAACGCGATCAGCAATCCCGAATTGCTTGGCGAACTGGCCGACAAGTTCAAGCACTACAACTTCGACATGAAGAAGCTGATTCGCTGGATCTGCAACAGCGAGGCGTATCAGCTCGGCAGCGCCGCCAACAAGACGAACGACAAGGCGGACCAGGAAGTTTTCTTCAGCCGCATGCTCATGAAGGCCCTCAGCCCCGAACAGCTCTTCGAGTCGCTGATGGTTGCCACGCAGGCAAGCAACAATCCCGACGCTCAGAAGGACCTGCGCAACAACTGGCTGGATAGCCTGGTGACGGGCTTCGGCGACGACGAGGGCAACGAGGTGAACTTCAACGGCACCGTCGTTCAGGCCCTGATGATGATGAACGGCAAGGAGATCAACGACGCCATCACCGCGAAGGACAAGGGAGCGGTGACCTGGGCGATGAAGCGCTCGCGCACCCCCGACGGAGTCATCAGCGATCTCTACCTGACGACGCTGAACCGTCCGGCCTCGCGGGCGGAGATCGCGCGCGTCAAGGAGAAGTTCGTGATGCGTCCCACCTTCAAGGACAAGAACCCCGAAGCGCCGTATCAGGACCTGATGTGGGCGTTGCTCAACAGCAACGAGTTCATGCTCAATCACTGAGATAAGCGAGTGAGGAAAAAGAGAAGGGGGCGGGACCAGAGGGGCCCCGGCCGTCTGAGTTTAACCCCGGGGGGCGGAGAGGGGGGGGCCCCGCAACCCACGCCGGGGGGAGACAGGCCATACCAAGGCAGAGCAAAAAAACAACA
>JBBRIK010000852.1:0-3654 GCA_038221045.1 Gemmatales bacterium | reverse complement strand
GGAATCGACTACGCGGATCCAATAAATCCAAGCGCCGACGTAAGCAATAATCGTTACGGGTAATATGTGTGTTACCAATCAAAGTCAGCTCAAGTGATCATTAGAGAATAATTCTGTCGGTTTCAGCGTGAACGGATACATGTTCTTGAGCCACCTGCTGAACGAGAACGATTCTTCGGGACCGTCCGCGGAAGGTGTGCCATTGTCAGTCATGATTACCTTCCTGGTGTGCTGGAAATGCCCCGGAATCGGCTTCGCCAGCCGCTCACGACGAAGAGTCAGGTGTGCGAAGGCGAACAAAAAAGCCGATGCGGTGGAAGGCCCGGAAGCATTCCACGACGTCGGCTTACTCGGTGACAGGTCTCCCGGTTCAACCGAGCTACCCTTCAACTTGTCTTGCGGCGTTATAGTTTACTTTCACCTATCGGCTCGCCGATAGCAAGTGAATTGCCATTTTCGTTTCGTTTTTTCGTTTTGCTCTGCTTTCGACGTGAGCTGTGGCTCGCGGCAACCCACCAGCAACCATCGGCTTCAGCAGGCGGGTCCGCCTTTGGCGACTTGCTCCTTCAAGCGGCGGCGACAGGTCGGCAACAGTGACAGGCACGATTCATCCTTCCGTCGTGCCTGTCACTGTTGCCACCTTCCTGTTTCCGCCGTCAGTCAATCGAGGAAAGACGATCCTGTGCGGCATGGTGGACGCGGTGGCTGGTGACGGTCTGGTCGTCGATGGTGAACAGAATTCGATAGACACCGCGGCGCCGGCCGAAGAGCAACTGGCGAAGTTCTACTCCGTGGCCGAAAGGGGTCAAACCCCGAAGGCAGGACGGCAGACCCCTGATCCCTTCGATCCGCGGATAGTCCTCGATCAGCCGCCTGTCCTCAGACATTGCTCATGTCCCTGACCAGTGATTTCGCCTCCTCGGCGATGCGGTCGAGTTCTTCGACTGCTTCCCGGGCCTGTGCAAGGGAGACGTGCGGCTTCAGCTCGTTGAGACGCCTGGCGCGCTCCTCGACCGATGGCGCCGCCCCCGGCTCGCGGGAAACGTACAGCGCCGTCGCCAGTCGCTCGAGTTCCGGGACCCAGCGCTTGCCGACGACCCGAGCGACAAAAGCAATCTGCGCCCCGTACTTGCCCAGCGTGAGGGCGAAGCGCTGCCGGAACTCGACGCTGCGCGGCGTGGTCACGAGAGACGGACCGTAAGGTGCCGGCTGCGGACGCAGTTCCAGCAGCCCGTCGGCCTGTAGGGCCGTCAGTTCCTCACTATGGTTGAACGCATAGGGGCCATGCTTGTAGAGGATGAAGCGAAAGCCCGCGGGGACTTCGAGCAGCTCCTGAAGCAGGTACATCGCCTTCTGCATGTGCGTCTCGCCGCACCAGCTCCCTTGCTCGCGGAGCTTGTCGGCCAGTTCCGTCAGGAGGGCGGCGCGCTGCATCCGATTCATGGGGTCTCCAGTTTCGGTTGGATGATCTCTTTACGGTTCTCGTCGATCCACTTTCTCGCGGCGCCGAAATGGGATCGGTTCCCGATATTACAACCTGCTTATCTCCAACGACTTGCGGCTGATCATCCCATCCTGTTCACTGGCGCTCGATCCGCAATCGCGCACACCTCCTCCCCCAATTTGCGTACGACTCATGTGGTTTCTTCCGCAGGCGTCAACACCTGAAAGCTTTGAGAGGCCGCCAGATCGAACTGTTTTGCCTCAGCGTCTCGATGTAGGATGCCCGTGACGGCCACTCGCCGGCGGTCGCGGTGCGCGTCACACGCCATCCCGTACTCGGACTGCTTCAACACGACCCGGACCCGCGCCGGTCGGCCCTCGATCAGCGCCCGCAAGATCACCTTGCCCTGAAACTCCTCGTACAGTTGGGCCGGCTCCGCTTGTAAGCTGAGGATCGGTCCCTCGATGCGTGCGCGGCGAGGTTCGACGCTGTCGCGGAGACGGCGAGCCGCTTCACGAATCACCGCGAACTCACTCTGAGCGAATGTCACCCTCGCGGGGATGATTTTCGGGAAGCGCGGCCGGCTCCGCGACCAGCTCATGCGGAACTCTAACATCGCCTGGGAATCCCTGGAACTCATCGACGCCAGCGCTTCGCAAAGGTTGGCGCTGACGCCCCGAGACACCCCTTGAAGGATCGCCGCCGCATTGCCACGCTCGATGGCCTCGCGGATGGTTTGCAGACCCTGCATCAACAACAACGTCACTCTGCGTTCGTAAGGCTCGCCCGCCACCTCGTCGCCGTTCTCCGCATCCGCGAACAGAGATGGGGATAGTTCCGGCGGCACGGGGGCGATGATCGTCGCGGAGTAACTGCAAGGTTCGGTCTGGCCGAAGCGGCATTGCTGGACATACTCTTGCGCGGCAGCGAAACTTTGCCGGGGAAAATACGCCTGCGGCTGATGAGCGCTGCATGCCGAGGCCAGGAGCAAATCGTGTCCGCCCTTGAACAGTCTCAAGCCTTCTTCAAGCGGCAGTGTCCCCGACTCCGCCTCGCGCGATTGAACCCGCAAGCGCAGCCTGTCCGCCGGTGGAATTGACAGATCATTCAGGACTTCACGCGACGGCCGTTTCTCGGCTTCCGCGAGTTGCTGAACAACTTCGCCCATCAACAACTCAACCTCCTTGTCGGACCCCGCAGTGGGAATCTGAATCTGCGTCAGATCGTCGGATGGATGATTCAGCACGATGAGGGGACGCTTCACGCCCTCAACAGGCTTCCAGCCCGCCTGCACGGCGTACCAGCGAACATTCGACGGAATCAATCGCCGCAGCAGATGCTCGGGAAGCTCATGAGACATACCGCACCTCCTCCTCACGAGATAGCCGCTTCGCGACGTCTCGCAGGCTGGCCGTCGAGAGGATATTCGCTTGCGGCAGATAGACTGTCTGGCCGCTCTTGTTCGTGCTTGGCGGCGCATCCCACAGGCTTACCCAATAGGCGCAGCGCCGCGCGATCAGGGCATCCTCGGACTGTTCCAGCCATTGGGCCGCATTTTCCGGCAGGAACAGCACGGCGAGCAACTTGGGCATCGGCCCGCCGCGGAGTTCATCATAGCGTTCGACGTCATCCATCCAAAACGAGTAACGCCCAGCCTCCTGTACTGGCAGCTTGGTCGTGGATTTCAGCTGCACCTCGATCAGGAAGTTGGTGTGTGTTGAATCCGGGGCCAGCCGTTCCTTGATGCGCAGATAGGCATCGACCCCCGCACTGTCACTGTGCCGCCCGGCATATTCGCAGCCAAAGCTCGCTCGGGCCGCCACGGCATGAAGGTAGGCGTAGCTCAACTCGGCCTTGATGTTGTTTTCCGTCATGGATGAACCTTTGCCTGGTCTTGACTCCACGGCACACGCCATGCCGAACAGGCGCAAAACGGGCACCAGTCCGGTTTCGGAACTGGTCGTTCTCTCGCCGAATGACGCTTCCAGTGCTTTCAATACTACACGAGAATCGCCGCCCTCTCCACTCTCAGTTCACGACAGCAGGGCCTTGCAGGGGAGTCCCTCGTTCTGGAAGCGCTGGAGCAGCTCGACCTGGTGCGGCTCGTCGCGGCAGGTGATCAGCATCAGCCATTGCTCGGGGAAACTGTCGTACCCTCGCGAGGGCTTCGCCTCCAGGGCGGCATCGGCGGCGGACTGCCAGACGGCTTG
>JBBRIK010000851.1:0-3657 GCA_038221045.1 Gemmatales bacterium | reverse complement strand
GTTGGTCGTGCTGATGCAACTGATCGGCGCGTTGAGCCGGCCGAAGGTGTCGCTCGGGCCGCCGAGGCAGGCGGCGCACGACGGCTGGCCGATCTTGGCCCCGGCATCGAGAAACACCTGCTCCAGCGTTTTGCCGTCGATCTTCTCGCTTCGCAGCCCGGCGGCGATCTCGCTCGTGGCCGGCACGATGAAGGTGTCGATCTTCACGCTCTTGCCGGCGAGGATGCCGGCGGCGGCGCGGAAGTCAGTCATCTTGCCGCCGGTGCAGGAGCCGATGTAGGCGCGATCCAGCTTCGTACCCTTGATCTCGCTGACGAAGGCGCGGTTGTCCGGGCTGTGCGGTTTCGCGACCACCGGCTGCAACTTCGACACGTCATAGACCTTCTCGAAGAGGAAGCTCGCGCCAGCATCGCTCTTCAGCGCCGTGTAAGGCTTGGCCTTCTTGTCGCGCGACTTGACGAAGTCGATGGTGACCTGATCCGGCGCGATGACGCCATTCTTGCCGCCCGCCTCGATGACCATGTTGCACAGCGTCATGCGCTCCTCGATGTTGAGGGCGTAAACGCCGTCGCCGTCGAACTCCATGGCTTGATAGGTGGCCCCGTCGCAGCCGATGTCGCCGATGACGGCGAGGATCAAGTCCTTGGCCATCAAGTACGGAGGCATCTTGCCGTGAAAGACGAACCGCATCGTCGGCGGCACCTTCACCCAGGTCTTCCCCGCTCCCATGATGAAGCCGGCGTCGGTGTTGCCGACACCGGTGGCAAACTCGCCGAACGCCCCGGCGGTACAAGTGTGGCTATCGGTGCCGATCAGCACCTCGCCGGGACGAGTGTGGCCCTCTTCCGGCAGGGCGATATGACAGACGCCCTTGTAGCGATCGCTGCCAACGTCGTAGTAGTAAGGCAGTTCCTGCTCCGCGACGAACTGCCGCAAGACGTCCACGTTGCGGTTGGCCATCTTGTCGGCGGTGAAGATGTAGTGATCGGGAATGATGACCACTTTCTCTTTATCCCAGACCTTCGCGTCCTTGCCGAAATGCTGCTTGAAGATGCCAATGGTGCCGGGACCGCAGACGTCGTGCGTCATCAGCACGTCAACGTCGATCCAGACATTGTCGCCCGGCTTCACGGCATCGCGGCCGGTGTGACAGGCCAGGATTTTTTCGGTCAAGGTCATCGGCGTCATGAATAGCTCTCCCGGATTGAAGGTGTGTCAACAAGTATTGTAAGGATGTCCCGGCAAGTGCTGCCTTCACAGCGCATCGCGGAAGATAGCCTCGATGGCGTCGGCGTCAACAGGACGTGGATTGACGCGCAGGATACGCCGGATGCCCGCTGCCTTCTCGGCGAAGGGACGCAATTGCTCCTCCTTCACGCCAAGCTCGCGCAAGCGAGACGGAATGCCAATGTCGGCGCGCAACTTCTCGACGGCCTCGACGGCCTTGCTCGCTGCCTGATCGATCGGCAATCCGCTCACGTCCTCGCCGAGGAACTGAGCGATTTTCGCGAACTCACGCAACCGCGCCGGCATGTTGAAGCGCATCACATACGGCAAGAGCAACCCATTGCCGGCCCCGTGCGAGCAGTGGACCGCGCCGCCGACGGGATACTCCATCGCATGCACCAGGGCGACGCCGACGTTCGAGAATGCCAGGCCGGCCAGGGTCGCACCGAGAGCCATGCCCTCGCGCGCCTCGCGATTGCTGCCATACGCGACGGCCTGACGCAGATAGCGGCCAATCAGCGTGATGGCCTTTTCCGCGAGCATGTCGCCAAAGGGATGCCGGCCCTGATAGACGCTCCGCTCGCCGGTAGGCAGAGGAAAATCGGCGTTGTCAACTGCGGTGAACGCTTCGATGGCATGCGTCAAGGCGTCGATGCCACTGTCGGCAGTCACCTTCGGCGGACACGACACCGTCAGCAGCGGATCGACGACGGCAACGCGCGGCCGAAGGTAGTTGCTGAGGACGCCGACCTTGATGTGATTGTCGCTGTCGGTCAGCACCGACGCGGCGGACACTTCGGAGCCGGTCCCGGCCGTCGTCGGCATGCAGATCAGCGGCAGGATGGGGCCAGGGATCTTGTCGTCGCCGACGTAGTCTCGCGGGGCGCCCCCATGAGCGAGGACGACGGCAGTGATCTTGGCGAGGTCCATGTTGCTGCCGCCGCCGAGACCGAGAAGAGCATCCGGCTTGAAGTCGCGGGCATGGGCGATGCAGGCGTCAGCGGCCTTGAGGGAGGGTTCGGGTTCGCCGCCGGAAAAGACATCGACCATGACGCCGGCATCGCTCAGCGGCAGACGAACGCGCTCGAAAAAGCCGGCCTGCAGGAGTACGGGATCCGTGACGATGAGCAGACGGCGAGCGCCGAGCCGGTTGGCGACGTCGCCGAGTTGTTCGCAGGCGTTGAAGCCGAACAGCAGCGTGCCGGCGGAGTGAAACGTCCAGGTCTCGCGCATCGAGAGAAGCTCCTTGGAAATCGCGGCTCCTTGATGTTGTATCAACGCCGCTCTCGGAGTGATATCATGCTGTCCCCGATCGGCTCCCTGGGCGAGCGAGTCTTGAACTCCTCGACGCCTGACTAGACGGCACGACCGTTGCTGTCCTCCCAATCGCCGTCAACTTCGCATTTTCTCCGTCTCACGCGGATTGTCGAGAGGAACGCTTTATGGCCAAAATGGAAGGAGAATAGGCCGAGTCGCATGCGGAGATTCCATCATGGGCCAACGTCGCACTTTGCTAGGTTCTCGAATCCTCATCACCGGTGCCTCGCAAGGCATCGGCCGCGCTCTCGCCCTCGTCGCTGTCAGACGCGGCGCGAAGGTCCTTGCCGCCGCGCGCAATGAAGAACTGCTTCGCGAACTGGCGGATGAAGTCCGGAAGACCGGCGGAACGCTCTTCACGGTGGCGGCGGACGTCACCAGTCCCGAGGATCGGCAGAAGATGGTCGAGGCCGCGATTGGCCATTTCGGCGGACTCGACGTCCTCATCAATAACGCCGGCATCGGCGCGACCGGCCACCTCGCCGAGGCGTCGCCGGATCGTCTGCGCAAGATTTTCGAGGTCAACGTCTTCGGCCTGACCGAGACGACTCGCGTCTTCCTGCCGATCCTGAAGCAGGGGACGAAGCCGGCCATCGTCAACATCTCGTCCATCGCCGGCAAGCGCGGCATCCCCGGACGCAGTGAGTATTCCGCGAGCAAGTTCGCCGTCCAGGGTTTCAGCGAGGCGCTGCGAGCCGAGTTGGTCAAGGATGGCATTGACGTTATCGTCGTCAATCCCGGGCTGACACAGACGAACTTCTCGAAGAACATGCTCGAACAGAAGGCCCGTGTCCAACTCGATCATCTCCGCGGCATGACGCCGGAGCAAGTGGCCGAGGCTACCCTGCGAGCGTTGGAAAAGGGCAAGAACGAGATCACGCTCACCTTCCAGGGCAAGCTGCTCGTCTTCTTCAGCCGCTTCTTCCCGCGCCTGGTCGATCGCATCATCCGCCGCAAGGTGGACAACCTCTTCAAGGACGACATGGCGACGCGGCGTTCTCAGCTAGCCCTGCCGCAAACCCTCGAGCGACTTTCGCCCCCCACCAATCCGGGGTAGGTCAGGCTTTCTAGATGACTGTTTCGTAAGTCGTTCGCCAGTCCTCGTTCCCAAGC
>JBBRIK010000850.1:0-3664 GCA_038221045.1 Gemmatales bacterium | reverse complement strand
CCACAGTAGCCGACTTGATCGCGCCAGCCGAATCGCGGAGCACTTTCGAGAGTCGATACCGAGGCTTCTTTCCCTCCCGCTCGCTGAGTTTCACGCAGAATACTACACAGTCAAACCAGGAGACATTGTCCACCGGCAGTTTCTTCTTCTGATCGTCATCCTTGCCCTGGAAGTTGCTGAGGTTGGCTTCCTTGCCCAGCACACGTTCCCACTGCTCCTGCGTCACGAGATGGACTCCCAGGTGATAGCCCTTCGTCAACGTCACCTGGTGCGGCGTCTCGTCCTCGTCTCTGCCTTCCTCGGTCATCGACCTGACAGGGGTCGTCCCGTCCGGGCTGCCCATTAAAAAGCTACCTGGCTCAATCCAGACAAACTTCATGCCGACAGAATTCGAGTAGCCGCGGCCCTTCTGGGGTCCGAGTTTCGAGTCGTCCTTATTCTTTTTTTCTGCACCCTTTGGCGGCCTGTCCCCGCGAGGAGGCTGCTTCTGAGTGTTGAGTTTGTGATCCTTCGGAAGGGATGGTTGGCTGCCGGCTGTCCCGGATTCCTCGCGAGCGGTCAAGCCGCACAGCCCGACCAATGCCGCAACAAACACTGGGAACACGACCCACAGCCTGCCCTTCACGATCCAGAACGCAATCGTCTTCATGGCTCCTCCAGGTGCAACTCGAACAAGTAAGATTATCCCCTCCTTGCGAGTGGATGCAAGCAGAGAAGGAGGGATCTCCCGCCCTGTCCGGCTTTTGAAGCGCGTGCCAAGACGACAATCAACTTATAAAACACTTCGCAGAGCGAAACGATCGGGGTTTGGGCAACACCAACCCTCGTTCCCAGACTCTTCTATTCGTCGGTTTCCGGCGTCGCCCACGAGAAGCAGAGCTTCCCGCCCTTGCATCCGAAGCAGGACTTCGGCACGAAGAGACTACGAGGACCATGACCGAGCCACTCAGGCTGCGGCTCGAATCCGCCGATCAGCCACTCGTCGAGTTCCCTCTGGATGCCCCGATCGAACTGGGTCGGCAACGCGACGCCTCCGAACCCGAGCCGTTCCACCTTGTCCCCGCCACCCTCCCCATCCGTCTCATCATCGCGCGCCGCGATGACAAGGACAACGTCTCGCGCCGGCACCTGACCCTCGAACCGTTAGCCAACGGCACCGTGCGCGTCACCAATCACAGCAAGCTCCCTCTCTCGCTCCCCGGGGCCGGTCAGTCTGTCGTGGCCGGGACAATGGCGGTTCTCCCGGCCCCCTTCACGCTCCCCTTGCCCGGCTGCCTTATTCACATCCTCCCAGCCGAATCCCTCGACGAGTCCGGTATCGAAGAGCTGAGCGAACAGACGCGCGGCCCCGCCTCGCTCCTCCATGTCCGCGCCTCGCCTCCGGCAGATATTTCTGTCTTCTCACGCGATCAACTCGAACACTGGCTGCACTCCACCATGAGCGTCGTACAGTGTTCGATTGGGTCCGCCGACTTCCTCGCTCATGCCGCCCGCGTTCTCGTTGACGTCGTCGGGCTGAACGCGGGCCGGGTGCTTCTGTTTGACGGCGAAGCCTGGCGCGTCGCCGCCACGTCGAACGACGACGTCAGTCCCGACTGGCGGCCCTCCGACAGAATCCTCCAACGGCTGCGCGAGCAGAAGAAGACCTTCTGGCAGAGACCGCACCAGGCCAGCCGCATCGACACGCCCAGCCTGTACGGCCTCGACAAGATCGTCGCCGCTCCGCTGCTCGATGCTGCCGACAATGTCATCGGCGCCCTCTACGGGGAACGCCGGCAAGAAATCGGCCAGCGATCCCGAGGAGGCAGTCGTCTTGAAGCCATTCTCGTCGATCTGATCGCCTGCGGCGTCTCTGCCGGACTCGCCCGGCAAAAGGTGGAACGTGCCGCTCTGGAAGCCCGCATCCAGTTCGAGCAGTTCTTTACCCCTCAACTTGCCGAACAGATGCGACGCGATCCGTCCATGCTCGCGGGCCGCGACGCTGACGTGACGCTCCTGTTCGCCGACGTGCGCGGCTTCAGCCGATTCAGCGAGAGGCTCGGTCCACAACAGACTGTCGCCTGGATGAACGACGTGATGAGTACGCTGTCGGAATGCATCCTGGCGGAAGAGGGTGTGCTGGTCGATTACATTGGGGATGAATTACTGGCCATGTGGGGCGCTCCGACCGAACAGCTCGACCATTCGCGTCGAGGCGTGCGTGCCGCGCTTGCCATGGCTGACACTCTGCCGTTGCTCAACGAAAAATGGTCGCCGATCCTGGGCGAACCGATGAACGTCGGGATTGGCCTCAACAGTGGTCCGGCCCAGGTGGGTAACACCGGCTCCCGGTTCAAGTTCAAGTATGGACCGCTCGGCAACACCGTCAACCTTGCCAGCCGAGTGCAGGGCCTGACCAAGTACCTGAAATGCCGGCTTCTCGTGACAGCCGCAACGCGGCGGACTCTCGGCGACGAGTTCATTACCCGACGAGTGGTCAAGACACGCGTGGTCAACATACGCGAACCAGTCGATCTATTTGAGGTCCGGCACGGTTCGCCAGTGGACGAGGCATTCTTCGCTCAATCGGAAGCAGCGCTCGACAAACTGGAACACGGAGATTTCGTCTCGGCCGCGCGAGTCGCGGGGACCGTGCTTCAGGACCATGCGGGCGACGGCCCGATGCTCCTCGTCCTCTCGCGAGCCGCTACGCAACTCGTGCAGGGCGGCGACTTCGACACTATCTGGGAACCGCCGGGAAAGTGATGCGTAGTCCTCAGAAAATCTTGCCAATCGGCTCGGCTCCCTCGACGCCGACGAGCTTCTGATCGAGTCCGCTGTAGAAGTACGCCAGCTTGTTCGGATCGAGTCCCATCTGCTGCAGGATCGTCGCGTGCAGGTTCTTGACATGGTAGCGGTCATCCACGCCGGCGCTGCCCAACTCGTCTGTCGTGCCGACGCTGGTACCGCCCTTGATGCCGCCGCCCGCAAGCCACATCGTGAAGCCGTAGGCGTTGTGATCGCGGCCCGTGCCGGTGGCGTATTCGGCAGTCGGCTGCCGGCCGAACTCGCCTCCCCAGACGATCAAGGTCGAATCGAGCAGGCCCTGTCGCTTCAGGTCCTTCAGCAGTCCCGCGATGGGCTTGTCCGTGTTGCCCGCGTGCTTGGTGTGGTTCTTCACCATGTCGCTGTGAGCGTCCCAGTTGTCGTCGTTATGGGCGCCTCCCGAGTAAATCTGGATGAAACGCACGCCGCGCTCGACGAGGCGACGCGCCAGCAGACACTTCCGGCCAAAGTCAGCCGTTTGCGGCCGATCGATGCCGTACAGTTCCAGCGTCTGCTTCGACTCCGTCGTGAGATCGACGGCTTCCGGCGCGTGCTGCTGCATCTTGAAGGCCAACTCGTAACTGGCGATGCGTGCCGACAGTTCGCTGTTGTCGCTACGGGCCGCGAGATGCTCCTCGTTCTTCTCGCGCAGCCGGTCGAGCAGTTGCCGCTGGGCCTCGCGCGTCAGGCCGGGCGGCGTTTCCAGATCGTGGAACGCGGTGCCGTTGGCGCGGAGGACGACGCCCTGGTAGGCCGCCGGCATGTAGCCGCTCGACCAGTTCTTTGGCCCGCTGATCGGTCCGCCCGTCTTGTCGAGCATGACGACATAGCCGGGGAAGTTCTCGTTGACACTGCCGAG
>JBBRIK010000849.1:0-3665 GCA_038221045.1 Gemmatales bacterium | reverse complement strand
CGACCAATACGGTTGCGGCCCGTGGTAGGTGCCGCGAGCCGAGCGGCACCTGGGGTCCGGCTCGGCTCGCGGCACCTACCGATTCGCGTTGCCGTCGTCTGGACGCGCGATGGCCGGGCCTTCCACGCCGAGACAGGGCTGACGGCGACCCAGGTCAAGGAACGCGATGCGCTCCACCAGAAGACCGGCTTCATTCCCGCTGACGTGGCCGGGTATAGCGACGCCCGCTTCGCGGCGGTGTGGGTGCGCGCGGCAGCGAAGGAGGAGGCACGATTGTATCTCGACGTCGCCGAAGCGAATCACAAGACGATGACAGACGACTTCGTGCCGCTGACGGTGCAGGGCCGGCTCGGTGCTGACAACAGGTCTCGTTTCTGCGGCGTCTGGGGCAAGGCGGCCACGCTTCCGAAACAGGGGACTTTCAGCGTAGACGATGACGAGGATGATCACAAGGGTAGGGTGCTGCTGAGTGAGAAGTTGCTCGTCGATGTGGCGCTGACCTCTTCCAAGGACGAAACTTACACTTCCGTCTGGCACGATGACGCCAGCCGCGAGGCAGCAGAGTCGCACGGACTGAGCGTCGGCGCACATCTGGAGCGCTGCCGTGAATTGGCCGTTCAGGGCTATCGCCCCGCTGCGCTGTCGCTACTTGTACTCGCCGGGGGCAAGACTGTCGCATCGTCGGCGTGGCATCGGCCGTTCCCGAAGCAGGAGGAACGCGAACGTCTCGCGCGCCGTCAGGCGACCGGCGCCGCCACTCTCCTCAAGATGGATTCGGCCGACGACGCCTGGCCGCTATTGCATCAGCGGCCCGATCCGGAGGCGCGGTCGCAACTCATCTGGCGGTCTGGTCTGCTCAAAGTCGAGCCGAAGCAGATTGTCGAACGTCTTAACGCGGAGAAAGACGTCTCGGCGCGGCGAGCGTTGATCCTGACGCTGGGTGAGTTCAGCGGCGAGCATTTGCCCGCGGACGTGCGGACGCCGCTGGTCGAGAAGCTGCTGGGCTGGTATCGCGACGATCCCGATCCGGGTATTCACGGCGCGGTCGACTGGCTCTTGCGGCACGGCA
Organism: Gemmatales bacterium; assembly: GCA_038221045.1. Classification (GTDB taxonomy): domain Bacteria; phylum Planctomycetota; class Planctomycetia; order Gemmatales; family Gemmataceae; genus JBBRIK01. The sequence goes on along the minus strand of JBBRIK010000849.1, from coordinate 2,596 downwards.
AGGAAGGGCCGGAGAAACGGCCGCTCGACTGGGGCCAGGCGAAGCGGCTGCGCGAGATCGACGAGAGTCTGAAGCGCCTCAATCCCGATGACAAACGCCGCTGGTACGTCAACAACCAGGGCCAGACGATGGTACTGGTTCCGGGGCCGGTCGAGTTCCGCATGGGTTCGCCGGCCTCAGACGCGGAGGCGGACAAGGATGAGAGGCCACACCGGCGGCGTATTCCGCGCAGTTTTGCGATCGCCAATCGTTCGGTCACCGTCGGGGAGTTCCAACAATTCTTGAAGGAAAACAAGGACGTGGAGGTCCCGACGACAGATCGCTACAGTCCGGATGCGAAGGGGCCGATTATTGGAGTATCGTGGTTCATGGCGGCGCAGTACTGCAACTGGCTGAGCAAGAAGGAAGGTCTTCTCGAATCCGAATGGTGCTATCCGAAGCATGAGGATATCAAGGAAGGGATGAAGCCCTACCCGGATTACCTGGAGCGCAAGGGCTATCGGCTGCCAACGGAAGCGGAATGGGAGTATGCGGCACGGGCAGGGACAACGACGAGCCGGTATTACGGGTCGTCCGTGGAACTGCTGCCCCGGTATGCCTGGTATCTGCAGAACAGTTCGGATCGCGCCTGGCCCGTAGGGCAGAAGCGCCCCAATGATCTTGGGCTGCTGGACATTCAGGGCAACGTCTGGAACTGGGTGTACGATGCCGGTTATCTTCTACCCCAGCAAGCAGGGACGACGGCGACGATCGACAGGGAGGACGTGAGGGAAATTAAAGACAGTGTTAGTCGTGTTTTGCGTGGCGCTTCGTTCGGCGTCCGTCCGCCGAGTGTGCGTTCGGCTCGCCGCGGCAGCAGTCGGCCGTCGTACCGCACCTTCTACAATGGCTTGCGGCTCGCCAGGACTTACGACTGAGCGGCTTTACTGCTTTACCACTCATGAGATAGACAATAGCGTTTGGCCGCGATGGTAGCGATGTCTTTTAGCCTGCCGAAGGCAGGCGCCGCGCGTAATTTTCGCGCTATGTGTACATTGGTATACTGGTTAGCCGCGACGCGAATCTTCGAGCGGAGCGCGTCCAGCGTTATCGCGCTACACGCTCCGCTCCGAGGACTCCGCGTCGCGGCTAACCAATGCGTCCGGCGACATCGCGCCACGCGCTCCGCTCGAAGACTCGCGTCGCGGCTAACCGAGGAAAATCCATGCCGCGCCGGCATCACGATCTTTGGCCTCGCCTGATCAGCTTCGAGAACCTCCTGGCGGCGGCGCATAATTCGGCGCGCGGGAAGCGATTTCGACAGCCGGTGCTGAAGTTCCAAGTCGAGCTGGAACACGAACTGTACCGATTGCAAGCGGCCCTGCGCGACCACAGCTACCGCCCGGGCGATTATTGCACCTTCTTCATCCACCATCCCAAGAAACGCCTCATCAGCGCCGCTCCTTATCGCGATCGTGTCGTGCATCATGCCCTGGTCAACGTACTGGAACCGATCTACGAGGGCTGTTTCATCCACGACAGTTACGCCTGCCGCAAGGGGAAGGGGACGCACGCGGCCATGCGCCGCGCCCAGCACTATGCCCGCCGTCATCGCTGGGCGTGGAAGGCCGACATTGCCAAGTTCTTCCCGAGCATCGACCACAGCATCCTGAAGCAGCTTCTGGCACGCAAGATTGGTGATCCGGACGTGCTGTGGCTGGCCGGACTGCTGATTGATCGCAGCAATCCGCAGGAGGAGGTGTACGAGTTGTTTCCCGGCGACGATTTGTTCGCGCCGTCGGAGCGCCGCCGTGGGTTGCCGCTCGGAAACCAGACGAGCCAGTTCTTCGCCAACGTCTACCTCGATCCGCTCGATCATTTCCTCAAGGACCATCTGCGCGTGCCGGGTTACGTTCGCTATGTGGATTATTTCATCGCCTTCGCGGGTAGCAAGCAGGAGTTGCAGCAGGTCCGTGAGGCGGCGCGTGAGTGCCTGGCCGCGCTGCGATTGAAATTGCATGCGAAGAAGGACGCGATCTTTCCCGTCAAGCAGGGCATGCCCTTTCTGGGCTATCGGGTGTGGGCGAGCCATGTCAAACTGGCGGCGGAGAATGTGTATCGCTTTCGCCGCCGTTTGCGCAACTTGCAGGATCGTTACGCCCGGCGCGAGATCGACTGGCCTGAGGCGGCAATGCGGATTTCGAGTTGGGTCGGACACGCCAGCCAGGCCGATACGTTACTACTGCGGGAGCGGTTGCTCGCGGAGCATCCCTTCCGTCGGGCGTCTGCCGAGTAGTCGTGTTTTGCGTGGCGCTTCGTTCGGCAACCAACCAACGAATGTGCGTTCGGCTCACCGCAACAACAATCGGCCCTCGATCCGCAACAACAACAATGGGTTGCGGCTCGCCAGCACTTCGCGGCGGAATACGATCCGCCAGTCCAGAGTTCGGGAGCCATTGCTCTCCCGGAGCGTGACGGAGTGCGAAGTCCAGGCGGCTGTCCGGTGCCGAGGCTGCCACGGCGGCCAACGGCCGAAGGAAACGAACGCCCGGCGGGACCAGTAGGCCGCAAGGTTCGACCGCCCCGCCGGGTTCGCTTTTCCCCCGGAACCGTCATG
>JBBRIK010000848.1:0-3667 GCA_038221045.1 Gemmatales bacterium | reverse complement strand
GATCGGGGAGAATGTCAGCGACGCGAACGTCGAGCGACTGGTGTCGTCGGTCGATCTAGTGGTGAGCTGCGCTCCGGTGTTCCGCGAGCGTCTGCTGATGAATCGCACAGCGGTCAAGCAGGGCAAGCCGCTCGTCGATTGCGCCATGTACGAACTGGAAGGGCAGGTGATGACAGTCTTGCCCGGCGCGGGTCCGTGTCTGGAGTGTCTGTATCCGGGCGAGCCGCCGGCCTGGAACAGGGCGTTCCCCGTCTTTGGGGCCATCGCGGGAACGGTCGGTTGCATCGGCGCGATGGAGGCGATCAAGGTGCTGGCAGGCCTCGGCACGCCGCTGACGGGCGAGATGCTCAGCTTCGATCTGCGCGACATGAGCTTCCGCAAACTGGGGATCCGGCGGCGCGTCGATTGCCCTGTGTGCGGGGGGCAAGGATGAAGACGTCGAAGAGCGCGAAACGGCAAGCGGTTCGATTGCTTGCCGTTTCGCGCTCATGCGTTGCCTATACTATGACGAGACTTCCCACCGTTCCTCTCCGCTCGCGGATGATGCGATCATGAACCATAGTTTGCGCTTCCTTCCTCTCCTTCTCCTCGTCTCCGCCTCGATTGCGAGGGCTGACAACGACGACAAATCCGCCACCCCCGCTCTCTTCAAGAAACTGAAGTGTCGCCTCATCGGCCCGAGCGCCGGCGGTCGGGTCGCGCGGGCCTGCGGGGTGCCGGGCGATCCGCTCACTTACTACGCCGCCGCGTCGGCGGGAGGGGTCTGGAAATCGAGCAACGGCGGCTTCTACTGGCGCCCCATTTTCGATGACCAGACCGCCTCGTCCGTCGGGTCCATTGCCGTCGCGCCTTCCGATCCGAACGTCCTCTATGTGGGGGCTGGAGAGGCGAACATTCGCGGCAACGTCTCGCCCGGCAACGGCATCTACAAGTCCGAAGACGCTGGCAAGACCTGGAAGCACGTCTGGAAGCAGATGGGTCAGATCGGCACCATCGTCGTCGATCCGAAGCACTCCGACATCGCCTATGCGTCGGTTCTGGGCAACGCTTTCGGTCCCAACGAGGAACGCGGCATCTATCGCACCCTCGACGGCGGCAAGAGCTGGAAGCGCGTGCTGTTCAAGGACAAGGACACCGGCGCGAGCGACGTCGCGCTTGACGTCTCGACGCCGCGCGTCCTGTTCGCGGGCCTGTGGCAGACGCGCCGCAAACCCTGGGAGATGACCAGCGGCGGACCCGGCAGCGGCCTGTATACCTCGCGCGACGGCGGCGACACCTGGACCCAACTCGTCCCCGAGTCCGCCGCCGAGGGACAGGGCCGCAAGCGCGCCAAGGGACTGCCCGAAGGCATCTGGGGCAAGGTCTGCGTCGCCGTTGCGCCATCGGATGGCCGGCGCGTCTATGCCATGATCGAGGCCGAGAAGGGCGGACTCTTTCGCAGCGACAACGGCGGCGAGACCTGGAGCCACGCCAACGAAGGCCGGGCCATTCGTCAACGGCCCTGGTACTTCTCTCATGTCACCGTCCATCCGACGAACCCTGACGTCCTCTTCTGCCCGCAAGTGCCGCTGCTGAAGAGCATCGACGGCGGCAAATCGTTTCAGCGTGTCAAGGGCCCGCATCACGGCGATCATCACGACCTCTGGATCGATCCGAAGGACCCGAACCGGATGATCGACTCCAACGACGGCGGCGTTGATTTCAGCGTCAACGGCGGCGAGAACTGGTTCACACCGCCATTGCCCATCTCGCAGTTCTATCGCATCGACGCCGATACGTCGGTTCCCTATCGGGTCATGGGATCGATGCAGGACATCGGCACGGCACGCGGGCCGAGCCACAGCCTTTCGGGCGGCGGCATCCGTCTGAGCGACTGGTTTCCCGTCGGCGGCGGCGAGGCGGGCCATGTCGTCGCCGATCCGAGCGACCCCAACCTCGTCTATGCCGGCGAGTACGGCGGCGCCATCACGCGCCACGATTTCCGGACCAGACAGTCGCAGGCCGTCGGCGCCTGGCCCTTCAACCCTTCCGGCCACGATCCGAAAGACCTCAAGTATCGTTTCCAGTGGACTGCTCCCATCCTGATATCGCCGCACGATCCGAAGACGGTCTATCACGGGGCCAACGTACTTTTCGTGACCCGCGATGACGGCCGCTCGTGGAAGACGATCAGTCACGATCTCACGCGCGATGATAAGTCCAAACAGAACTGGTCCGGCGGCCCAATCACCGGCGACAACACCGGCGTCGAGATCTATTGCACCATCTTCGCCCTCGCGGAATCGCCTCTAAAAAAGGGGCTGCTCTGGGCCGGCAGCGATGATGGGTTGGTCCACGTCTCGCTCGACGGCGGCGCGAAGTGGGACGACGTCACACCGAAGGGGCTGCCGAAATGGGCGACCGTTCAGACCATCGAGCCATCGCCCTTCGAGGAAGGCACGGCCTATGTCGTGGCGCACAACTACCGCCTCGACGATCAGAAGCCGTACCTCTTGCAGACGACGGATCACGGCAAGACGTGGAAGAGTTTGACGGCGGCACTGCCGAAGGACGACTGGCTGCATTGCGTCCGCTGCGATCCAAAACAGAAGGGACTGCTGTATCTGGGGGCGGAGCGAGGCGTCAGCTATTCTCCGGATGACGGGGCCACCTGGAGGCAACTCAAGCTCAACATGCCCACGGTTTGCGTGAACGATCTGAAGGTGAAGGACAACGACCTCGTCGTCGGCACCCAGGGACGTTCGCTGTGGATCCTCGACGACCTGACTCCCGTGCGCGAGGCGCTGTCGGGTTCGATCCGCGAGGAGACCGCGTTTCTGACGCCGCAATCCGTGATACGCTGGCGGCCTTCATACAAGCTCGAAGACAAGCATCCTTACAAGGGTTTCGACAATCCACCTGACGGGGCGATCCTGCATTATTTCCTGAAGGAGAAACCCAAGGGCGACGTGACTCTGGACGTCCTCGATAGCGCGGGTAAGAAAATCGCCAGCATGTCGAGCAAGCCGGTCCCCGAGGAGCCGGCGAACCAGGACGAGGGCAGCTATTCCGACGATCCCTACAAGCGCGAGGTGATGCCCAATGAGGCCGGGTTGCATCGATATGTCTGGGACTTGAAGCACGACGGCGCGCGGATCATCAAGGGGGCCAAGGCCGACTCGGGCCAGCCGCAGGAGGGACCGCTCGTCAGACCGGGACGCTATACGCTCAAGTTGACCGTCGAAGGAAGGATGCTGACACGAAACCTCGACCTGAAGCCCGAGCCACGCATGAAGATGCCGGCGGCGGAGTACGCGGCCCAGGAGCAGTTGGCGCTAAAGGTGCGCGACGACGTCAGCCGGTTGACGGACATCGTGCATCGGCTGCGCTCTATTCGTAAGCAGATTCAGGATCGCGAGGAACTGCTGGGCGATGAGGCGAAGACAAAGGGACTGATCGACTCGGGCAAGGCTCTGGTCAAGAAACTCGATGCCCTGGAGGAGAAGTTGCACAACCCGAAGGCGAAGGCGGTGTACGACATCCTTGCCCAGAGAGGCGGCGCGAAGCTGTACTCGCAACTCGTCTGGCTGCTGGACCTGCTCCGCGACAGCGATGGCCCCATCATTCAGGGACTGAAGCAGGTGTATGAGGAACAGGCCGCGTTGCTGAAGAAATACGAGGCGGAATG
>JBBRIK010000847.1:0-3669 GCA_038221045.1 Gemmatales bacterium | reverse complement strand
AGCAGAGTGGCTGCCATCGCCGCAACAACCTTTTTGGTGACAGTTCTCCCCATCGAGTGTTGAACCTCCGCGAGCCGGGTGTCGCATGTTGATGATAGGACGCAGGGAACGGAGAAATGACTCCGCGTGTGAGAGCCATTCGGTTCACTCTCTCTGACGTGGATCCCTTGAAGGGACGGAGGGAAGGCTGCGGCTTGCGCAGTCTGGACGAGAAGTTTCGACTGGTCCAACGGATCGTCTACCAACTGCGGCGGTGGTAGAATGCCATGAGTGTTCATTCGCAATCGTGATACAGTATTCTGATAGCCCCCGCCGCGACTCCCCGCCGAGGTCCGCAATGCTGCTGAAGATGGCCAAACGGCTGCTGTTCGAGACCGACAAGCGCCTGCTCTGGAAACTGGCCTGGAACATGGGCCTCAAGGGAATGCTCTCCGTCGAACGCCACAAGAGCCGCCTCAAACGCGGACAGTACTTTCCCCCCTTCCTCTATGTCTCGATCATCAATAGCTGCAACCTGCGCTGTCAGGGCTGCTGGGTGGACGTCGCCGCCAAACAGGAGATCATCGAACCAGCCGCCTTTCACAAACTCGTCCGCGAAGCGAAGGCGATGGGCAACGTCTTCTTCGGCATCGTCGGCGGCGAGCCGTTCATGCATCCGCACCTGCTCGACATGCTCGCCGAGCATCCCGATTGCTACTTCCAGATCTTCACCAACGGCCACTTCATCACCGAGGAACGCGCGAAACGCATGCGCCAGCTCGGCAACGTGACGCCGCTTATCAGCGTCGAGGGCAGCGAGATCGTCAGCGACGAACGCCGGGGCCGCAAGGGCGTTCTGTCGAAGACGCTGCAAGGCGTTCACAACAGCATCGAGCAGAGCGTCTTCACGGGCGTCTGCACCAGTCTCTGTCAGACGAACATCGACGATCTGCTGACCGAAAAATGGATGGACAGGCTCATCGAAATGGGCGTCATGTACACCTGGTTCCACATCTACAGGCCGATGGGGCCGGAGGCGAATCCGCAGTTGTGCCTGACTCCCGAACAGTCGCTGAAGGCGCGGAAGTTCGTCGTCGAGATGCGGGCCAAAAAGCCGATCATCATCGTCGATGCCTACTACGACGGCGAGGGACAGGCGTTGTGTCCCGCCGCGACCGGCATCAGTCATCACATCAATCCGTGGGGCGACATCGAGCCATGCCCCATCGTGCAGTTCACCAAGGAATCGATCCATTCGAGTGAGGCTGATTCGCGCACGCTCAAGGAGAAGTTCCTTCAGTCGGCTTTCCTGCGCGATTTCCGTACCCTCGCGCAATCGACGACGCGCGGTTGCATCGTCCTGGAACGGCCCGACCTGCTCAAGGAACTGGTCGAGAAGCACGGAGCGCGCGACGCGACCGTGCGCGCGACTGCCCTGAAGGAACTGGAGGCGATGAAGGTACGGACGTCGCAGTACAATCCCGAGCAAGAGATTCCGGAGAAAAGCTGGCTCTATCGTCTGGCGAAGCGTTTCTGGTTCAACGATTTCGGCGTCTACAAGGGCCACGATCATGGCCGGGCGTCGGCACCGGCGGTGCTGGCGCGCGAGTAGAGTCGCGTCGCGAATTCTTTGGCGATTCATACAACGAACAGCATGTTCTCACGACGTCAATTGTTGATGGCCGCGCCCCTGCTGGCGCTGGCGGGCTGCTCCGGTCAGGCGACCGAAGAGCCTATTTGGATCGGTCATGTCGGCCCCCTCAGCGGGCCGGAGCGCAGCGCCGGCGAATCCATGAAACGCGGCATTCTCCTCGCCATCGAGGAGGCCAACGCCGAGGGCCAGCGCATCGCCGGCCGGACCCTGAGCGTTCTGCACGCCGATAGCCGGGGACAGGCCGAGCGGGCGCGTCCCGAGACCGTCCGTCTCATCACCCTGAACCGGATCGCCGCCCTCATCGGGGGCCGCGATTACCTCAACGCCGACCGTCTCGCCCAGGCCCTGCAGCCCTATACGGCCCCTCTGCTCACTCCTGCCTGCGTCGTCTCGCCCAACCTCGAAGGCGTCTCCTCCCTCGACGTTTCGCCCCACTTCCGAGGCCAATGCCTGGCTCGCTTCGCCGCCGTACAGTTCAGCGCCAGCCGGGCCGCCCTCCTCGTCGATGAGACGCTGCCCGCCTGCGCCGCCATCGCCACCGCGTTCGCTCGCGAATGGCGTTCCGTCGCCGAGCGGAAGTTACATTCCTTCGAGATCAAGGGGACCGAACTGCCGGCGCACTTGCCCAATCGATTGAGCAAGGCAGAAGCTCAGGTTCTCGTCGTGGCGGCGACGGCGGACCACACCTCGACCGCCTGGCAAGCTCTCGAAGCCGCGAAACTCACCCTGCCGATTGTCTTCGCCGGCGAGGCCGTCCAGTGGCAGCGCATCGAGGCGGATACGGACCTGCGCCGTAAGGTCCACGGCCTGACGACCCTTGTGCCGGGCCAGTTTGATGAAGCAGGCAAGAAGTTTCTGACGCGCTACCGGGAGAGGCACAAGGAGGATGCCGACGCCGACGCTTGCCACGGCTATGAGATGATCCGCATCCTGACGGCAGCGCTGCGCGGCACGGCGGGAGGCGGAGGGCTGCGGCTGCGGGACGCACTGGCCAAGGCAGAGGAATGGCCGGGCCTGACGGGAAAGATTCATTTCAAGGAGGGCTGCGCGATTCGGCCGCTGTACGCGCTTCGAGCGGGAGAGAGTACCCCTCTGAAGACGTTCGCTGCCGAGGAACAGGGCGAGAAAGGCAAGCCGGGTTGATGGCGCTTCGCTTCAAACATGCACGCACAGGGGAATGAGATGACCACTTCGCCGGACAAACTCATCGTCTCCAATGGCGACCGGTTGACGCAGAAGTACGGCCCGGCGGGCGCGGCCGCCGTGACTGCCGCCGTGAAGAAGCTAATCAAGGCCGACGCCGTTCGCGGCATCGTCACCATTTTCGTCGATCTGAGCGATGCGACGACCATGACCGCATACGGCACCCCGGCAATCCCGGCCGCCACTTCGGGAGACGCGAAACTCAACAAGAAGGCAATCGACAAGGTCTTCACCGCACACGACGTTCGGCCTTCCTATCTGATGCTCCTTGGGTCGAAGGACGTGATCCCGCATGTGCCGCTCGACAACCCCATGGCCGGGGACGGCGATCCGGATTTGCCGAGCGATTTGCCCTACGCCAGCGACAAACCCTACAGCACAGACGTGCAGGACTTCATCGCTCCGACCCGAGTCGTCGGCCGGCTTCCGAACGTCACCAACGACACCAAGCCGGATTACCTGGTGAGACTGCTGGGCACGGCGACAGGCTACACGAGCCGGCCGTCGGCCAGTTACAACGCCTTCCTCGGCATGTCGGCCCAGGTCTGGAAGTCGTCGTCCGAGTTATCGCTCGATGCGATCTTTGGCACCCATGCCGGGATGAAGGTAGCCCCGCCAGATGGCTACAAATGGACGGCCGCAGAGGCCAAACGGCTCTCCCATTTCGTGAACTGTCACGGAGCGCTCGCCGATCCGAACTTCTACGGCCAGAAGGGCGCGTCGTATCCGGTGGCGCATTCCGCCGCATGGATGGCCAGCAAGGTGGTGGAGGCCACGGTGATGGCGGCCGAGTGCTGCTACGGAGCGGAACTCTACGACCCCGCGCTGCCGAC
>JBBRIK010000846.1:0-3673 GCA_038221045.1 Gemmatales bacterium | reverse complement strand
GGGGTCATTACTGACCCCGCTCGCCAAGATCACCGACTTCGGTCTCGCCAAACGCATGGACGGCGGCAGCGACGTCAGCCAGTCCGGCGCCGTCATGGGGACGCCTTCGTACATGGCACCGGAGCAGGCCGCCGGCAAGGTACACGACACTGGCCCGGCTGCGGACGTGTACGCCCTCGGCGTCATCCTCTATGAACTGCTCGCCGGACAGCGGCCGTTCGAGGGCGCGACGACGTTCGACATCATTCAGCAGGTGCTGAACGTGGAGCCGGCGCCGCCCTCACGGCATCGCGCGGGAGTGTCGCGCGATCTCGAAACAATCTGTCTCAAATGTCTGCACAAGGAGCCGGCCCGGCGCTATGCCAGCGCCGACGACCTGGCGGACGACCTGCGCCGCTGGCGCAACGGCGAGCCGATCGCGGCCCGGCCGGTGGGACGCGGCGAGCGCCTCCTCAAGTGGGTCAAGCGGCAGCCCGCGATGGCCGGACTGCTGGCCACGCTCGCCACGGTCATCATTGTCGCGTTCGGGTTGGTGGCCTGGCAATTGGGCGAGACGAGGACCGCCCTGGATCGCGTCACCGCGGAGCAGGTCGAACGCGAAAAGGCGGAACGACAGCGCGAGCAGGCCGAAAAGGAACGCGCCCTGGCTCGCGTCAACACGCTGCAACAGGCCGCTCCAGGCGCGGTGCCGGGCATCCTCGCGGAACTGGAGACGGTCCGCGCGGACGTGCTGCCCCGGCTTCGCGAACGGTGGGCCGGCAAGGACGAGCAACAGAAACGCATGCGTGTCGGGCTGGCCCTGTTGCCCGTCGAGCCGGAGACAGTGCGCGACGAACTGGCGGAGGCGATGCTACGCGAGAAGGAGCCGGCCGAGGTGCTGCTCCTGCGCGATGCCCTGGCGGCTCAGGGGGCCGAACTCCGCGAGCGGATGTGGAGGACGGCGGACGAGGCGAAGGACGAGAAGCGTTTGCGGGCCCTGATCGGGCTGGCGGCGTTCGATCCGGCCAGCGCGCGCTGGACGAAGTCCGCTCAGGCGGCGGTGGAGGACATGCTGTCGGCCAATCCGCTGCACCTGGGCGTCTGGGTATCGGCTCTGCGTCCGGTGCGGGGATCGCTTGTCAAGCCGCTGGGCGAGGTCTATCGCACGGCGAAATCGCCGGAGCGGCGCGAGTTCGCGGCCACGGTGCTGGCCGATTACGCCGGGGACAATCCTGGGGCGCTGGCCGACCTGTTGCTCGACGCCGATCCGAAACAGTATGCGCTGCTGTTTCCGGTGTTGCAGCGCCATCGCGCGCAGGCCGTCGAGCGAATGCGGCGTGAGGTCAAGGGCGAGGGCTACTGGAACGATCCGCCGCTCGATCCGTCGTGGAGCGAACCATCTGCCGAACTGCGCCGCGAGATCGAAGCAGCGAATGGCTTGCTGCACGAGCGCTGGGCGTTGTGCCAGACGCTGCCGCTGGAGCGCTGGCAGGTGGTATCGGAGGCGATGCGCGGTTGTGGCTATCGGCCAGTGCGTCTGAGGGCGAGCGGGGTCAGTAATGACCCCGGTAAGCAGCACCAGGGGGTTGACACCCCTCGCTCGCCAATCGCTGCGATCTGGACGCGCGATGGCCGGGCCTTCCACGCCGAGACGGGACTGACGGCGGCGCAGGTCAAGCAACGCGATACGTTCCAGCAGAAGGCTGGTTTCATCCCGGCTGACGTGGCCGGCCATGGAGCCAACCGATTCGCGGTGTTATGGCTCAAAGCGGCAGCGAAGGAGGAGGCACGCCTGTATGTCGATGTCGCGGAAGCGAAACAGAAGGAGGAAACCGACGTCCACAATAAGGATGGCTTCGTGCCGCTGACCATACAGGGCAGGCTCGGAACCGATGGCAAGACGCATTTCTGTGGCGTCTGGTGGAAAGCGGTGATAGTTCCCGAGACCTGGGATCATCCATTGAACGATGAGGAGGATGCGTACAAAGGTCGCGTTCTGCTCGCGGAGAAACTGCTCGTCGATCTGACGATGACTGCCTCCAAGGAGGGACCTTTTGCCTCCGTCTGGCATGGCGACGCCACACGCGAAACGGCGGAATCGCATGGCCTGAGCGTCGGCGAGCATCTGGAGCGCTGCGGTGAGCTGGCCGCGCAGGGCTATCGGCCCGCCGCATTGTCTGTCGCCGCCGGTGGGGGCAAGACGACCACGGCGTCGGCATGGCATCGGCCCTTCCCGAAGCAGGAGGAGCGCGAGCGCCTGGCCCGGCGTCAGGCGACAGGGACCGCCACGCTCCTCAAGATGGATGCGGTCGATGGCGCCTGGCCGCTATTGCGTCATCGACCCGATCCGGAGGCACGCTCGCAACTAATCTGGCGAGCCGGTCTGCTCAAGCTCGATCCGAAGCAAATCGTCGAACGCCTCGGCGAGGAGAAGGACGTCTCGGCGCGGCGGGCGTTGATCCTGATGCTTGGCGAGTTCACCGCCGAGCAACTGCCGCTGACCGTCCGCGATCCGCTGATCGAGAAGCTGCTGGGTTGGTATCGCGACGATCCCGATCCCGGCATTCACGGCGCGGTTGACTGGCTGCTGCGGCACGGCAAAGAAGGGCTGGAGAAACGGCCGCTGGACTGGGGCCAGGCGAAGAAACTGCGCGAGATTGACGAGTCGCTGAAGCGGCGCAATCCCGATGACAAACGCCGCTGGTACGTCAACAACCAGGGACAGACGATGGTGTTGGTTCCCCGCCCCGTCGAGTTTCGCATGGGATCGCCGATCTCGGAAGAAGGCCGTTTCGAGGGCGAGAACCTGCACCGCCGCAGCATTCCGCGCGGCTTTGCCATCGGGTCAACCTCGGTTACCGTGGCGCAGTTCAAGCAATTCCTCGCTGAAAATAAGGATGAACCCGTGGACTCCACGGAACGTTTCAGTCCGGACCCCGGCGGGCCGATGATTGTACTGACGTGGTACCAGGCCGCGCGGTACTGCAACTGGCTGAGCAAGAAGGAAGAGCTGCCGGAAACGGAATGGTGCTACCCGGAGCATGGAGACGTCAAGAAAGATATGACGCCTTACCCGGATTACCTGAAGCGCAAGGGCTACCGCCTGCCCACGGAGGCCGAATGGGAATACGCGGCGCGGGCGGGATCGGTGAGCAGCCGGTATTATGGCTCGTCGGTGGAGTTGTTGCCGCGCTATGCGTGGTTCCAGGAGAACAGCAAGAACGAGAAAGCGGACAATCAGCCGTGGCCAGTGGGGCAGAAGCGTCCGAACGATCTGGGGCTTGTGGACATGCACGGCAACGTGTGGAACTGGGTTTATGATCCGTCTTCCTATCTGCCGAAGCAGCAGGGAACATCGGCGGTCATCGACAGGGAAGATTTAAGATCTGTAAAGTATGGAATCAGCCGTGTTTTGCGTGGCGGCTCGTGCCTCGTTCCTCCTTCGTTCGTCCGCTTGCCCATCCGCAACCTCTATGCTCCCTCGACCCACTTCACCAATGGGTTGCGCGTCGCCAGGACTTACCACTGAGCGGCTTTACCATTTTACCACTTTGAAGGTAGACAATATCGTTTGGCAGGAAGGAAAATCGCGTTCTTTGGCCAGCCGAAGTCTGGCGCGGCGCGATTTTTTCGACATGTGAACATTAGGATATTTTGGTTAGCCGCGACGCGAGTCTTCGAGCGGAGCGCGTCA
>JBBRIK010000845.1:0-3673 GCA_038221045.1 Gemmatales bacterium | reverse complement strand
TCGAAATCAAGCCCCGAACTCACCGTTTCGATGCCATTTTCGTTAACTCGGCTGCCTTGCGTGGCAACGAGGAAAGGCCAAAATCGAGAGCGGCACCTCACCCTTCTTCGTTTTCCTGCACTCCAGCGAGCGGCAGTTCCGGCCGGGATGAGCCGGCAATTTGAGTAGGATGCAGCGATTCCTCCTGTTATCCTCAAGCTTATCCTCCTCCGCCCCGACTCCGAAGAGGTTCCATCGTGAGCGCGCTGCGTCGTCTTGTGCCGTTCTGTCTGACCCTCGGCTTCCTGACGCTTTTCCTGGTTCCCTCGCGCGGCGATGAACTGACGCGCAAAAAGGAAATCGCGGACCTCGAACGCCAGATCGCCGAGCTGGCGAAAAAGCTCGATGATCTCAAGAAACAGCCCGCCCCTCCAAAGCCGATCGACGGCGTTCTCGATCCGGAGTGGGTCAAGAAACTGACCTGGCGCGGCATCGGCCCCGCGACGATGGGCGGACGCATCGTCGCCCTCGCCGTCTATGAAGCCGACCCCTCCACTTACTGGATCGCGACCGCCTCCGGCGGGCTGCTCAAAACGATCAACAACGGCACCACCTTCGCCCATCAGTTCGATCGCGAAACGACTGTCTCCATCGGCGACGTGGCGGTGGCCCCCTCGAATCGTGACGTCGTCTGGGTCGGCACCGGCGAGAACAATCCACGCAATTCCGTCTCCTATGGCGATGGCGTTTACAAGTCGCTAGACGGTGGCAAGACCTGGAAGAACATGGGCCTCAAGAAGAGCTTTCAGGTCGGACGCATCGCCATTCATCCCAAAAATCCCGACGTGGTCTATGTCGGCGTCCTGGGCCGGCTCTACGGTCCCAGCGAGGAGCGTGGCGTCTTCAAGACGAGCGACGGTGGCACGACGTGGGAGCGGGTACTCTTCCTCGACGACAAAACCGGCATCATCGACGTGCAGATGAACCTGGCCGAGCCGGAGACGCTTCTGGTCGCGGCCTGGGAACGGCTGCGCGACGGCTTCGACAGTCATCCCGGCAACGAGCCGGTCGTGGACGGCTACGACGGCTATGACCCCATCAAGAAGTGGGGACCGAAGAGCGGCATCTACAAGACGACGGACGGCGGCAAGAACTGGAAGAAGATGACGGCCGGCTTGCCGACGTGCGATCTCGGTCGCATCGGCATCGACTACTATCGCAAGGACCCGAAGATCGTCTACGCCATCGTCGATTCGGCGAGGGTCGGCATGGGTCCGCCGCCGAACCCCGTCTATCTCGGTGTCGTCGGCGCCGATGGCGAGGGCGGCGCGAAGCTGTCGCGCGTCACCAGGGACAGTCCGGGCGACAAGGGAGGACTCAAGGAAGGCGACCTCGTCGTGGACGTCGAGATGACGCCGATCAAGACCTACGAGGATTTGCTGAAGGCCATTCAGGCCCGGAAGCCGGGCGACAAGTTGACGCTGACCGTGCTGCGCGGCAAGGAAACATTCAGAATCGAACTCGTCCTCGGCAAAAGGCCGGAACCCATCTACATGGGCATCAACGGCCAGGACACGAAGGAAGGACTGAAGTTGACCCTGGCCGCGCCGAAAGGTCCGGCCGAGAAGGCGGGACTGAAGATCGACGACGTCATCACCGCCATCGACAAGAAGCCTCTCGCGTCTCTCAAGCAGCTTCAAGAACTGATCGCTCCCAGGAAGCCGGGCGACAAGTTGACGCTGACCGTGCTGCGCGGCAAGGAGACGAAGGAGATTGTCCTGACGCTGGAATCGCGGGCCGAGGCGGCGCCGACGAGACCCTACAGCGGCTGGCTCGGCGGCCAGCGTGAGAACGTCCAGGAGCAGCAGGGCAAGGACGGCTACCAGTACGGCGGCATCTATCGCTCGGCCGACGGCGGCGAGACGTGGGCGCGGATCAACTCGCTCAATCCCCGGCCGATGTACTTCAGCGCGCTGCGGGTCGATCCGTCGGACGAGAAGTACCTCTACGCCGGCGGCATGGCCCTGCATCGTTCGAGCAACGGCGGCAAGACCTTTCAGGCCGACGGCGGCAATGCCGTGCATCCCGATCAGCACGCCCTGTGGATCGATCCGCGCGACGGCCGGCACATGCTTGTCGGCACCGATGGCGGGACGTATGCGACCTACGATCGCATGGCCCACTGGGACCATCTGGCGCAGGCGGCCATCGGCCAGTTCTATCATGTGGCCGTCGATAATCGGCATCCCTATCGCGCCTACGGTGGGCTGCAAGACAACGGCTCCTGGGGCGGGCCGAGCCGGGGCCTCGACGGCGATGGGCCACGGAATGACGACTGGATCGTCATCGGCGGCGGCGATGGTTTCGTCTGCCGCGTCGATGCCGACGATCCCGATCTCGTCTACTGGGAGAGCCAGGACGGCAACATCCAGCGGCGCAACTTGCGGACCGGTGAGCGCGGCGGCGTGCGGCCTGCCCAGCCGGCCTCGCGCTTCAACTGGTGTACTCCCTTCATCCTGTCGAGCCACAATTCACGCATCGTCTACAGTGCGGGCAACTTCGTCTTCCGCTCCCTCGATCGCGGCAAGGACCAGAGGGTCATCTCGCCGGAGATCACGATCACGAAGCGCGGCAGCGCGACCGCCCTGGCCGAATCGATGCTTAACCCTGACGTCCTCTACACCGGCACCGACGACGGCGGTCTGTGGGGTACGCGCGACGGCGGCAAGAGTTGGCAGAACCTCGGCGACAACCTGCTGAAGCAGAAGGCCGGGCTGCCGAACTGGCGCTGGGTGTCGAGCATCGAAGCGTCGCGCTTCAAGGAGGGCCGGGTGTACGTCGTCTTCGACGGCCACCGCTCCGACGACGACGAACCCTATGTCTTCCAGAGTGACGATTACGGGGTGACGTGGAAGTCGCTGCGCTCGAACCTGCCCTGGGGATCGACGCGAGTGCTTCGAGAGGATGCCGGGAATCAGGACCTGCTGTATCTGGGGACGGAGTTCGCCTGCTGGGCGAGTCTGAATCGCGGCGAGACGTGGACGAAGCTCAACAACAATCTGCCGACGGTCGCCATCCACGAAATCGCGGTGCATCCGACAGCGGGTGAGATCGTGGTCGCGACGCATGGCCGAAGCCTGTGGATCCTCGACGTCAGCGCCTTGCGGCAGATGAAGCCATCGGTGCTGGCGAAGTCAGCGTTCCTCTATCACCCGCAGACGGCGATTCGCTGGCGGAACGAACCGGCGCGCGGGGCGGCTTACGGCGGCGGCAGTCGCATCTACTCCGGACAGAATCCGCCGCGCGGCGCGAGCCTGTACTATTCGCTGAACAAGAAGGCGGACAAGATCGCGTTGAAGATCGTCGATATCGCCGGCCGCACGATGCGCGAGTTCAAGGCGTCGCCGGAGCGCGGGCTGCATCGCGTTGAGTGGAACTTGCGACGGGCGATAGTCGGCGGCGAGGCGCGTGTCGAGAATGGCGTCTATCGCGTGGTGCTGACGGTCGATGGCGAGGAGTTGACGCAGTCGCTCAAGGTCGAGGGCGATCCGACGCTGCCGGCCAACGTCGTCACGGAGGAGGAAGAGCATCCGCTGAAGAAGAAGGATCGCCGGCCCGACGATTAACGCCGCTCGCGGCTCGTTGTGTAAACACTTCTCAACGGACACCTCGCTACGCCGCAAGCGGCAAGTCA
>JBBRIK010000844.1:0-3675 GCA_038221045.1 Gemmatales bacterium | reverse complement strand
GGCGGATGCCCACCATCAGCAGACGGGCGCCTGGCCGCAACCCGATTCAGGAGTCGTCGGCAAGTCCGAGACTTGGAGGAACGTGGACGTGGCCCTGCGTCAGGGTTTGCGCGGGTTGCGTGGCGACTCCTCCCTCGCCCGGCTGTTGGCTCGACATCGGCAGGCGATCAACCCCGCGGATCGTCCTCCCCTCTCTGAGGACCAGATACTGCGATGGGCCGAAAGGCATCACCGCCGCACGGGCGACTGGCCGGCGCGAGCCTGCGGCGCGATCCCCGGTAGCAGAGGGGACACCTGGCTGGCCGTTGATACCGCCTTGCACCGGGGACTGCGCGGCTTGCCGGGCGGCTCGTCGCTCGCCGCACTGTTGACCCAACTCGGCGCGCGCAACCGGGCCGCCTTGCCGCCCTTGTCGGAGGCCCTGATCCTGAACTGGGTCGATGCTCATCTCCAGCGAACAGGGCAATGGCCGCGAAGTACTACAGGGCCGGTTGCGGACGCGCCAGGGGAAACCTGGGGTGCGATCAACAAGGCGTTGCGCGAGGGGCATCGCACGCTGCCGGGAGGGATATCGCTGGTCGAATTGCTGGTGCGGCGTCGGGGCGTGCGGAACAACTGGCATCTGCCGAAACTCACGGTCGAGCAGATCGTGGCCTGGGCCGATGCCCATCACCGACGCCACGGCCGCTGGCCGACGAGTGGGTCCGGCGTCGTCCGAGAGGCGCCGCAGGAGACATGGCAGGGGATAGATGGCTCGCTGCGGAAAGGCAGACGCGGTCTGCCCGTCGGCTCGTCGCTGCGTCAGTTGCTGGCAACTCGGCGCGGGAGGTTCCGGAAGACAGATCAAGCGTGAGGGGGCCGGCGGCGAAACGGTCCGCTACACCTTTTCGGCCTCGAGTAGATTGCCCCTACCGCGCCATTCGCAGTCCGCAGGGGGGGGGAGCGAATCGGCAGTTCGTCAGGTTGTAAGATACGTTCGGGGTTTGACCCCTTTGATTGTCCTGACCCCTTTGATTGTCCTCGCCCTTTGATTGTCCTCGCCCTTTGATTGTCCTCGCTGGAGCGAATCGGTTATCGGCTTCGCATCGTTGCGGGGTCGGACTCTGCGGTCATCGGGACGCGACAGCGTACGGGATGAGCGGGTGGTTCGGTAATATCGGTGCCTGCCAACTTTTCCGCGTTGATAAGATG
The DNA here is from genome assembly GCA_038221045.1 of Gemmatales bacterium. Classification (GTDB taxonomy): domain Bacteria; phylum Planctomycetota; class Planctomycetia; order Gemmatales; family Gemmataceae; genus JBBRIK01. The sequence goes on along the minus strand of JBBRIK010000844.1, from coordinate 2,484 downwards.
AGTAGCGGAGGACAGTCTTGCAAAGCGAGACCCCTTGCCCGGAAGGGAATTACGATGGCGAAATCAGAGAATGTGATCGAGTCCAGCGAGGACAACCAGGAGAAGATCGAGGCGGAAGATTTCCTCTCGAACCTGTACAGGGCGGTGGAAGAAGGCCATGAAGACGCCGCCATGCAGATGATCTACGGCCACCTTCACGCGCTTCGCCTGGAAGGGAAGTTGAGCTGCACCGGCAGGATCCTCGAAGAGGTTAAGGAACGCCGCCTTCCTCCTGTCCTGCTCGTTGCCTTGCTCACGATTACTGCCCCTTTGAAGAGCAAACTCGCGAGCCGCGCCGCGTTTTTCGTCCGTGCGAAACAGGCAATTGCGGCGGTGCGCGGGCCGGAGCCGGCCGGCAGGATCCTGATCGGACTCGAGTAGCCCGCCATGAATCCCGATCGAATCACACTCGACCCTGATGACATTGCGTTCATCGCCGTCGGGGTCTGCCGGACCATCCATGGGAACACTCATACGGGAGTAGCCTACCGGAACGCGGCGGGAGAGGTCCGCTTCTTTCATCAAGCGTTTCATCACGTCATCAGAGATGGCCCAATCGTTGGCGAGAGCAATCAGATAGGCGGGCCATTCTATTGCGTTGTTCCCGCCGTTGAGGAAGACCGCGCGCGAGCGATTGCCGGTTTCTGGGAGTTCGTCGCTGGACGGGGCGAGCAGATCGGCTATGCGCTGCGCGACGATCCCGAAGCGCTCTTCGATCCGAACACCGGAACCCTGATCCTGCCGAACGGGAAGGGCTTGAGCTGCTCGACGTTCGTTCTTATTCTGTTCCGGAGTGTTCGTTTCCCGCTGATTGACACCACGGGCTGGCCTGCGGACAGGCCTGGAGACCGGGAGGCGCAGACCAGCTTGGTCCGCGTCCTGGAACAACTCTGCGGCGACCGCTGCTGGTGTGCAGTTCGGCGGTAGACATCCCCCGGATGGTGGGGGCGTTGCTGGTGGCGGTGGGGACGCATCGGGTGGGCAATCGACCGGGTCGGATGGAACCTCGGGAGGTCAAACGGCGTCGGAATCCAACGAAGTTGCTGATGCGGACGCGTGCGGTGCGGCGTGCGGAGTTGCTGGCGGGCATCGGCGCGTGAGAGGGAGGAGGGAGTCGGCAGAGGGATCAAGCCGGGTGACAGGGGGACCGTAACCTGTCGGGGGCCGCGCTCCGTCGAAACCCCACGCGGGAGACCGCCTCCCTCCTTAAAACCTGCGACAAACCGCAAGCGGAGGCGGCCGAACGCTAAAGCTCAGCCGCCGGAGCCGCCTCCAGCGACTTTGAACCCGGAGAAACCGAAATGGCGGCTCCGGTCGGCTGCAGCGTTTGGTTCGGCTCTGCATCGACTGGAGCAAAAGAGACGAACTTGCGCCCGCTTGCCTTTTCTTGTTCTTTGATGTCGCGATAGATCGCGTCCAGATCATAGTTAAAACGGGCGGCGTGTGCGTCGCGAATTCGCCGAATCTCATCAACAATAGGGTCGTTCATGATTGTTTCTCCAAAAGCTCTTCAGGCGTACAGATGATCGGAGCTTTGAATCCGTTCCTGGCGCAGACAGACTCAATCACTGGTCGCATCGTCGCGTTGGCCATATGTCGGCAATTCCACGTCAACAAATACGGAATGCCTTGTGTGGCCGCGACGGCAATATGCAAGGCGTCGTCCCCCGCCTTCGCCGGCAACGCTCCCGCTTGAACCAAGTCTTTCGCCAACGACAATGCCGCAGGTGTCGTCTCCACGAGCGTCATCGTTTGCATCGCCTCGATCCGCTCCTGTGCGGCTTGCGGATCGCCCGCCAAAGCCTCCTGAAATACCAACTGCGAGGCGCACATCTCGAAGCTCGCTCGCCGCGTGTCCCACCATTCGTGCGTAATTTGTTGATGCGCCGCAATCACCAAGTCACGGCTGGGCCGCGCAGTCAAGTAACTTACCAAGGAGGTCTCGACGTAGACGCGAGGAAGCATCGGCAATTCCGTTTGTGTTTCTGCGGACGGCTATTTAACCTACCTGCATAGTACCACCTCGCGTTGGCGCCGGCCATCGCGCAAATGCCGACCAGTCACAGCCGCTACCTTGCTTCCGTCCGCGAGCCATGTTCTTGCATGAGTTCATCAAACTTCTGCCAACTTGTTTTGTAGCCGTAAGTGGTCCCCGTTGGAAACCAAACCACCGCGCCACGCGAGACGTGCAGGGCTCCCAAAACGACGCCGTCCGCTTTCACGTCGAATATTGCGTCAGCACGACCAATCTCGCGTTTCGGCAACGTGATATCTACTTGATGCACAGCCATGCGATTCTCCTAGGGTCGGGTAGCCGGGAGGCATTGCTGCCTCCCAGCCCCCTAAGAACCGTACTTGAAACTTACGCTTCATACGGCTCAAGCCATTGCAAACGCCCCTCGCAGGACGCGGCTTGATCCGTCAACCTCTCTTTCGCGCGTGAAT
>JBBRIK010000843.1:0-3676 GCA_038221045.1 Gemmatales bacterium | reverse complement strand
GGAAGATGTTTTTCACCTTCGCGATCCTCGCCAGGTCGTTTCCGAATCCCTTCTCGTCAATGCGCAAGGTGATTTTTTTGTCCCTGGGTAAGGCGGCCTGAAGGGCCTTCAAGGATTCGGCGACTGACAGTTCCTTCACATCCTTTGTCTCGATGATGGACTCAGAAAGGACTTGCTTGATTTGAGCGAGGCGCTGACTTGCAGGCTTGTCAGGCTCACTCGTCTTTTCCTGTCCCCGAACACAACATGAAACTGTCAGGGAGAACAGAGTGCCGATCAGGAGATGAGTTGTCAGCGTCACGGTCGTTCTTCGCCTCCCTTGAGCGCGGGCCAATTCACTTCTCTCCATCGTTGACGCGGTAAGCAAGCCACGCAAGGGCAAAATCGATTCCCCATCGCCTTGAGCAAAGCTACGTCATACGCCGCATCACGGCGCGGACGTGTTCGCGTTCCAGCAGCGCCAGCAGATCGATCGCCTGCCCCCGCGTCAACTCCTGATCCAGTACCAACGGCAACTGCTCCAGCGCCGCCAGCGCCTCGTCTGCCGTAATCGACCGTTCGCGCTCTACGAACAGCATCAGCCATTCCTTCGCCGCCGGCGGATAGCCCGTCACCTCGACCGCCCAATCTTTCGGTGCCGCATGTCGCTTCAGCAGACGCTCCAGGTCGTGCAAGGCGACGACGGCGACAAGACGATCCCCCGCGCTGAGGCCGGCGTTCATCGGGTTGCGCGGCGGAGGCGAGCCGTCGGCCGGGATCACCGCGACAGGCAGCAGGCCATGATCGACCGCCACCGTCCGCGCCGACTGGCCGATCAGGTGCGTGTCCTGCGGCTGAATCACCAGATCGAGGACCGCCATCAGACGATCTTGCAGCACGAACACGCTCAGGACGCGGTCGCCGAACAGGCCGGCCACGAAGGCGGGGGCCACCAGCACCGGCACCGAAACAGCGAGCCGGATGTTGGCCGCATCGCGCAGCAATTGCGCCAGTTGCGGGTCCGCCAGGATCAACACCACACGCTGAGCCGGCGTCAACTCGCGCGACAGCAGCGCCACTTCGAGATTGATCAGATCGTTGGTCGTGCAGGCGATGACGGCGCGAGCGCGCGGAGCGTGCGCCTGTCTCAAAACGTCGGCCAGGGTGCCGTCGCCGATGATGACCGGCACGCCCTTGCGCCGCAACGTCGGCACAAAGCGATTGTCGCGATCGACCTCGATGGCGACGACGCGCTCTCCCGCCCGTAGCAACTCCTCGACGACGCGAAAGCCGATGGCCCCCAATCCGACGGTGATGAAGTGACCGCTGTCGGGTATGCGGCGAATCTCGAGCGCGCCGCCGAGGCTGGCGCGGATGAGGAAGTTCGTGAGAATCGCCGTGAACACCGCCATCAGGGCCGCGCCGAGTACCCGGAGCAGACTGACGAAGATCTTTAGTTCATCGGTATCCTTGTCGGTCCGCATGTCGGCGGCGGTCGCGATGATGCTGACGGTGTGATAGAGCGCGTCGGCCACGCCCTTCGACTGCAACAGCAGGAAAATCAGCGTCCCGGCAAGGACGACGCCGAGAAGCGTCAACGTGCTGGCCTTGACGCTCAGGTCGATATCACTGAAGGTTCGCCAGAGCATGCGGCCCGTGCGCCGGAACCAGCCGGCATAGCGAAAATTGTCGGCCTTCTCGCCCTGCTCCTCCGCGATCAGAGCGGCCAGGTTGCCTGGTTCGCCGCAGACGCCGAGCACGTCGCCGGCCTGGAGTTTGGCCTTCAGGTCCGCCTCGGTGAGGAATAGCTCTGCCCCGTTGACGGGAACATGAACGAGGATGAGCAACTCGAAGCGGCGCACCAGATCCTTGAGCGAACGATCGATGATGGGGGAGCCGGCGTGAACGGTAAGGGCGGCAACCTGACGCCGTTCGTCCTCAATGCGGAAGGTGCCCAGCGCCTGCCCGGTCAGCGCCTTGACGGCCAGCAGAGGGGCGGTGAGAGCGGAGGGGCTGAGCGGGAAGATGTTGTGGATGGCGTTGCCGAGCCGGCCGATCAGTCCCTCGTTGAACACGCGCAGGACGATGCGGACTTCCGAGTTGATCGACCGCACCATCAGGGCCGTCGAGATGTTGACGAGGTCGTCGCTGGTGACGACAAGGAGGCCGCGACTATCACTGAGGCCGGCCTGTTCGAGGACCTCGCGCCGCCGGCAGTCGCCGCGAACGAGACGGGTTTTGCCCAGACGCGGGTCGTTCGGATCGCAGACGTCGTCGATGGCGACGACGTCGATGTTGGCCGTCTGGAGAAACTCCAGCACGCGCCAGCCGACCCGCCCCAGGCCACACAGAACGATCGGCTTGCTCATGAGAGTACCCTTCCTGACGTCGGACTGGAGATTCTCCTCGTTCCCACGCTCTGCGTGGGAACGAGAGGGGATTCCTGACGTCGGGCCGCAGAAATCAGCTTGTAGATTGAGCGTCCAGCGTGCAATCTGAATTCTGCGGACTGCCCGCGGGAGATACGTTTCATGACAGCGAGTTCCGACGAATCCCTGGATCAGAAGGTGTGCCTGTGCTTTCACGTCAGCCGGCGCAAGCTCCTCAACTTCATTCGCATCGAGAAGCCGCGCGTCGCCAGTCAACTCTCGGAGTGCGGCGGCGCGGGGACCGGTTGCGGCTGGTGCATTCCCTTCCTGAAACTGATGCATCAGCAGTCGCTAGCGGGCAGCGCGGTCGATCTGAGTGAGGTAACGCCGGAGGAATACGCCAGACGGCGCGCCAACTATATTCGCGCCGGCGGCGGCACTCCCCCTGCCGGAGCGACCCCTTTGCCGGCCGAGGAATGACGCGATGCTCGTGCGAAACGTAAACACCCCCTCACCCCCAGCCCCTCTCCCCCGCAAAGCGGGGGCGAGGGGAGCAAGAGGAGGAATGATGTCCCCTCTCCGTGTCGTGCGTCTTCCATAAGACAAAGACGAAGGCCCGCGACCCCCGGAATTCCATTATCATGATTCGCGCACGCTTCGCCACGCGCTGGAACCTCGACGCCATTGAGTCCGCCTACCTGCGCTGGAAAGACGATCCCGCCGCCGTCGATGAAACCTGGCGATTCTTCTTCGAGGGCTTCGAGCTGGCGGCGGACTCGACGCATCCCCTCGCCACCACCGGGACCGACGCCGCCGCCCAGGCCGGCGTCGTCAGCCTCATCCAGGCGTATCGCGATCTGGGACACTTCCTCGCCCGTCTCGACCCGCTCTCCGAGCAGCGGTCGTCGCACCCGCAGCTCGAACTCGAAGTCTTCGGACTCGATGACAGCCAACTCAACCGCATCTTCCACGCCGGCAACTTCCTTGGCCTGCCCCAGGGCCGGCTCCGCGACATCGTCGCCGCCCTGCGACAGACCTATTGCCGTACCATCGGCGTCGAGTTCCTGCACATCCAGGACCTCGGCATCCGGACCTGGCTCCAGGAACGCATGGAGCCGAACCTCAATCAGCCGCTGTTCGATCGCGTCAAGAAGTTCCGCATCCTCGGCCAGCTCCATCACGCCGAGATGTTCGAGCGCTTCCTGCAAACGCGCTACGTCGGCCAGAAACGCTTCTCGCTCGAAGGGGCCGAGACCCTCATTCCTATTCTCGAAGCCCTCATCGACCGTGCGGGGGCGCAGGGGGTGCGCGAGATCGTCATGGGCATG
>JBBRIK010000842.1:0-3679 GCA_038221045.1 Gemmatales bacterium | reverse complement strand
CGAGGGCGCTGATCGCTGCGATGCAGACGACAACGATCAGGGCCAGCATCACCGCGTACTCGACAGCCGTCGGGCCGTCTTCACGCTTCAGGAAATTCACCAGAGCCGTCTTGAGCTTACGCATTGGAATGATCCTCTCTTTTCCTTGAACCTGAGTCCCGTTTCCCACAGCCTCTTGTCCGTTTTCGACCCCGCTGTTTGACGTCACGAGCCCGCTGCCGCATTGAGCGACACGTTGCTGAAGGTATTGCTGGCCCTGGACCCCAGCGTGCTGACGGCAGCGATGCAGACCACGATGATGAGGGCAAGCATCACCGCGTATTCGACTGCCGTTGGACCATCCTCCGCTTTGAGGAAAGTCCGGATCCTGGCGAGCCACTGCTTCATGACCCTCTCCCCTTTCTGACGCGACACCGCGACCGGGAAGGCCCGGTTGGCCTGGCCTCTTGTACCCCTTGCGGATGTTCGTTCAGGTGGGATCGAGCCAGCCGGGAGCGGCGTGTTGGGAAAGTCCCGTTGGCTTTTGGTGATCTCACCCTTTCGGTAGCCTGGCGACCCTTCTTTCAGAGAGAAGGGCCCATGGCTTTGCGTCCTCGCCTTGCGACGAGTTTGCCGTTTCGAGGATGAAGAGGCGATCCGTTGAGTTCCCACGGCGGGTTGTTGCCTCGCCGCGTGCATCCATCCGAACCGCATTCGCAACAAGACTAGTTCGCATCGGAAGGGCAGTCAAATCGCGTCGAGAAAAATCTTGCGAGAAACAGAGACGGGCAGGGGCTGTTCCATCTCGGAATTCATGGGGTTTCATGGAGAAACCCGCTCCTCTGTGAGAGGCTCGGAACGAGTGAAGAGATATCCCAGCAGCAGCGCCGGAGGCATCCACAGGAAGGCGAAAAACTCGGCGCGACAAAGCAGCAAGACGAGCGCCAGCGCATTGATGGCGACGTGCAGCGCCAGCGCCAGGCGCGGCCGGCGCGGACGGGCCGCAACCTGCATCACGGGCGGCAGCACCAGCACGAGATCGAAGGGCCACGCGCCGTACGCCGCCGTCAGGATCGACGCCAGGATCAAGAGCGGCATCTCCCTGTCCCAGTTCCACTTATGTCGATTGCGAACCCAGTGGACGGCGAGCCAGAGCAGGCCGAGAAGGGGGGGCACGAATTGCAGCGCGAAGCGCTCCCGACCGAGCCAGCGGCGCAGCAACATGCCCAATGTGGGTGAGTCGTATTCCTCGGGCGGCTTCGTGCTGAGGGTGTGCCAGTAGTCCGCGAGAACGGTGGGATGGAAGGCCACGGCGATGAGGGTGGCGATGATTCCGGCGACGACTCCGCCGGCCAGCAACGACCAGTTCCGACGACGAACAATCTCCAGGAGGAGGGCGGCCCAGAAGAGCAGCGCGAGATGCGGCTTGATGGCGAGCAAGAGCGTTGAAATTCCCGCGAGAAAAAAACGATTGGCGCGCATCGCGAGCAGGAACAGGACCGCGCCGAGCAGCAGCAAGGGCGAGATTTGTCCCGCGATAAGAGCGAAATAACATGGCGCAAACGTGAACGCGAGCAGCCAGGCGATCCAGCGCCGCTGCGGATTTCCGCCATTCATGAGCCACAAACGATCCACGCAGAAGGCGAGGACGGCGAACTGCACGAGGAGCCAAAGCAGCTGCGCCGTGTGGACTTCGAGCAGGCCGAACGGCATCACGAAGGGCAGCGTCCAGGGCGGGTTCCACATCAGGACGGCTTTTTCGCCGCGGCCGGCGTCTCGTTCGAGCTGGGCGACGAGTTCGGGATCGTAGGGATTCTGGTTGTGGACGTTGAGATGACCGGCGGCCCAGTATTCGGCGAAATCGAAGAGCGGCAGTTGCACGCCGCGTCCGAGTTGCCAGACGAGGAGGCCGCCGGCGAGGAGCATTCCGATCGCCAGCAGGAGGCGACGCATCGTGAATCCTCGGGTTCTTGCCGCTTGCGGCTTAGCAGCGCGGAAGATTGCTAAGCCGCAAGCGGCAAAAGGGGCTTACTTCATGCTCTCCAGGATCGCGGCTCGCAGCTGCTTGTAATCCGTCTTGCCCGTGCCGAGGACCGGGACCTTCTCGACGTGCTTCACCTCGTCCAGACGCATCACGCCATGAAAGCCTTCCTCCAGCAGCCGGGCGTTGGCGTCGTGCAAATCGATCGATTCCGTCGTGAACAGGACGATGCGCCGCTTCCCCTCCTGCTCGACGCCCTCGACGGCGACGCGGGGTCCGTCCTCCGTCGGCGGAAACATTTTCGCGAACGGCTCCTCCAGGGCCGGCAGCGAGATCATCTCGCCGCCCGCCTTGATGAAGCGCTTCAGCCGGCCGCGAAACCACAGGTAGCCGTCCGCGTCGTACTCGCCGAGATCGCCGGTGACGTACCAGCGTTTCCCGTCGCGCTCGACGAACGGCGACTCGCCCTCGTAAGCGATGTAGCCGGGAAACACGGTGGGACCGCTGACGTGCATCATGCCCATCTTGCCCGCCGGCAGCCCTTCTTCCGTTTCGAGATCGACGACGCGGACTTCGACGCCCGGCAACGGCTTGCCGATCGAGCCAGGCCTCGGCGCCTGCGGCGGATTGACCGACACGACAGGGGCGCACTCCGTGATGCCGTAGCCCTCGACGACGGCGGCGTTGGGCGCGATGGCCTTGCAGCGATCGAAGACCGCCTGCGGCGTCTTCTCCGCCCCCGTGACGATCAGGTGCAGCGAATCCATCTCGCCGGGCTTCGCGCGTTCGAGGATGTGACTGACGAAAGCCGGCGTACCGATCAGCACGGTCACCTTGTAGGCGATGATCTTTCGGCCCAGGTTGACGGCGTCGGTCGGATCGGGATGGTGAACGACGCGCAATCCCGTCAGCAGCGGCAGCAGCCCGGTCACGGTCATGCCGAAACTGTGGAAAGCGGGCAGGAAGCCAAGCATGACGTCCTTGCGCGTCAGCCCCATCACCGGAATGCCGAATCGCTGATCGCTGAGAATGTTCTGGTGCGTCAGCGGCACCGCCTTGGGGGCCTTCTCCGAGCCGCTGGTGAACAGCACGACGGCCGGCTGATCGGGCGACACTGGCGGGGCCTCTCGCCTGATGCCTCCCGGCAGCCAGCGCACTCTCAGCAGAGTCAGCAGCAAGCGCAACTTGCCGGTGGACTTGCGCATCTCTTCGAGGAACAAGAACTTCGTATTCTCGACGGCGATGCCGGTCCGGTCGATGAATGCCTTCGAGGTGACGACATGCGTCAGCTTCATCACCCGGGCGGCATGAGCCAGGTTGGCCGGGCCGGTCGTCCAGTTCAGCACGACGGGCAACTTGCCGGCCAGGAGCAGGGCGAGCAGCGCGACGTCGCCGGCGACCGAGGCGGGCAGCAACAGACCCACGTTCGGTGCCTCGATCTCCTTGAATCGCCGAGACATCGTCAGGACGCCGACGAGGAGCTTTTCGTAGGTCAGCACGCCGGCAAGGTCGTCGCCGGCCGCGACGTCCTTTGGATTGTGGAGCGCGCGGGCGACAAAGGCGCTGGCAATCGTGTCGCCGAGCAAGGTCATTGGCTCATCGTCGGAGTGCGGCTGAAACCAGGCAGGAGGAGGAGGCTTCGGCGGCTTCTTCTCGACCGCTCCCTGGGCCAGGGCGAGCAGATGGCCGACTGTCGAGGGCGTCACGTCGCCGCTGAAG